>JAYVOY010000069.1:0-10054 GCA_043757645.1 Verrucomicrobiota bacterium | reverse complement strand
TGTGGCGGACGCGGACGGTGAAATTGTTTTCCAGACGCCGGCGCAGACCGGATTGCGCGAGGGCTTTTTCGGCGTTGGCAAGGCGCGTGGAGTCGGTGTCGGGCAGGGTCATGCTCGGGGAATCGTCGATGAGCACGAGCAGTTCGGGGCGGTGGGTGCGGAAGATTTCGACGGAGAGAACCGCGCCGCTCACGAGCGTGAGCAGGAGCAGAAGCGAGACGAATCGCAGCGCGCCGAGCACGAGTCGCGAGCGCAGGGTGAGGCCCTCGGTGGTGCGGCGGTAGCAGACGATGACGAGCGCGAGTGCGAGCGCGGAGCCGATGAGGAGCAGGGATTGTCCGCCGGGCGCGAAGGTCCATTCCGGCACGCCGAGACGCGCGGCCAGCAGGCTCCAGGAGCCATCGGCGAGCAGGACGAGGCGGGTGAGGAACGAGGTCACGCGCCGCCCTCCGCGGATTCGCTCGTGGCGCGCCAGGCGAGCAATGATTCGATGACGAGGAGGAGGAGCGCGGTGGCGAGGAGCCAGCGCCAGAGTTCGCTGCCGGTGTGGAGGGCGGCGGGGATCGTGGGGGAAATGGTCAGGTCGGCGCGTGCAAGGAGGCGCGTGAGTTCGGCGGCGGTGAGGGGGGCGAGGGCGCTTTCGGCGGGGCTGTGATTCATCGAGACG
The DNA here is from genome assembly GCA_043757645.1 of Verrucomicrobiota bacterium. Taxonomy (GTDB): domain Bacteria; phylum Verrucomicrobiota; class Verrucomicrobiia; order Limisphaerales; family BJHT01; genus BJHT01. The sequence continues at coordinate 9,387 of JAYVOY010000069.1, read as the reverse complement.
GGCGTGAGCGCGGCGCCGAGACTGGGTTCGGCGAGCAGGCCGGGGCCTGCGGCGGGAAGAGTCGTGAGGAGATAATGGCCGGCGTCGGGAGTGGAGGGGAGTTGCACGGAGCGCGCGTTGGCGAACCAGAAAAGGGGTTCGTAGGCGGGGCCGGTTTTTTCCGCGCGTTGCCGGAAGACGGCGGGCGTGGCGGTGGAAAATTCCCACGGAATGGGCGCGAAGGCCGCGGTGCCGGCGAGGCGTTCGGGCGCGAGGGGCGCGGGTGTGGAGGGTGCGCCGAGGGATTTCACGAGGCCGCGCACGAGAATCACAAACGCGGGACGAATGGGCCAATCGCTGTCGCCCGCGTGCGCGCCGGCGGCGGCGAGGATCACGCGGCCCTTGCCGAGCGGGGCTGCGACAAGTGCGGGCGAGGCGTCCGCGAAACGCGCGAGGGCGCGCGCGCCGGGCGCGGGTTCGAGCACGAGGCGCGTGCTGGCGCTGAGGGCTTGGAGGCCCGCGCCGACGCGGTCTTTCACCTCGATGAGTTCGGGCGTGGAGTCGTCGAGCGATTCGAGATAGCTGAAGCTGGCGGTCTGGCGCGCGGTGACGCGGGCGGGGAGAAATTTCCAGCCGTTGGATTCCTCGGGCGTGGTTTTCGCGCCGGGAAAAATCAGGAGGCCGCCGCCGTCGGCGACGAATTTGGAGAGCTTGTCGCGCAGGTCCGCGTCGAGCGTGGGGACGCCGGCGAGAATGATGACGGCGTATTGAAAAAGCTGGCGATCCTTGAGGTCCGCGACTTCGCACTCGTGAACGTCGGTGTCGGTTTCCGCCACGGCGGCGGCGCGCGGGGCGAGGGCGTTGACGAGGAAAAAAGTTTCGCGATCGGCGGGCGCGGTGGCGGGCGTGCCGTTGACGCAGAGCACGGTGACGGGCGGGCGCACCGCGACTTGAAAATGCCAGGTGTCGTCGTGCGGAAAGGGATCGGTGGCGCTTGTGAGGCGCGCGGTGCAAAGGAGGTTGCGGTCGCGTCCGGTGATGGTGAGCGGGAAATCGACGCGCAGCGCGGTGTTCGCGGGAATGGGCGGGAGCTTCACCTCGACGGGGCGCGCGCGCGGGCCGGCGGTGACGGTGAGCGTGGCGTTGTCGGAGGGTTGCGCGCTGTAATTTCGGATGGTCGCGGAGCCGGTGATGGTTTGGCCGAAGCCGGCTTCGCGGCGGTCGGCGGCGCAGGCTTCGAGGCCGAGATTTGCGCCGAGGGCGCGGGTGGGTTCGAAGGGGATGGTGAGGATGGAAAGGCCGGTGAGGTCGGGCGCATCTGTCCTCTGCGCGCCGCCGGATTGTTCGGACGATGCGGCGGCGCGCAGGGACTGACGCGCCCCACCTTCATCAGTTGCTGGAAGATTTTCGGCGGCCCACTCGGATTTTTGCAGGTCGGAGAGGAAGAGAAGTTTTCGGTCGCCGTCGCGCGCGGGTTGCAGGAGTTGCGCGGCGCGGGCGACGGCTTGCGGGGCGTGGCCGGCGAGCGGGGAAATTTTCGCGTGCATCACGGCGAGTTTCACGCGCGCGAGGTCGTAGTCGAGGCGCGGCGCGGAAGTGCCGCTGAAGGTGACGAGGCCGACGGGCGTGTTCGTCGGCACGCGCGCGAGGGCGGCGCGGAGCGCGACGTGATTCGTGGTGAGGCCGGGGACGGAGAGCGCGGCGGCTTGCGCGCCGCCGACCCAGAGGCCGAGGGGTTCACCAGCGCGTTGGGTGAGGGCGCGATCGAGCGCGGCGCGATCGGGGAATTGGATTGGCGCGGCGAGCGGCGCGGTGAGGAGAAGTTCGGCGCGGTCGTTGGGGCCGAGTTGCGCGAGCGCGGCGAGCGCGGCGGCTTGGGCGTGATCGAAGAGGGATTTGCCGTCGCGCAAGCGCGCCATGCTGGGCGAGTTGTCGAGGACGAGGACGAGCGAGAGGCGTTTTTCGCCGAACGCGGATTTCCAAAAGGGCCGCGCGAGTCCGAGCGCCAGCGCGACGAGGGCGAGGACGCGCAGGGCGAGGAGGATTTTATCAATGAGGCGGTTTTGGAGGACGTTGTGTTTTATCGTGCGATTGAAAAATCGCAGCGTGGTGAAGCGGCGCTCGGGATAACGCTGGCGGTGAATCAAATGAATCACCACGGGCGCGGCGACGGCGAGCAGGCTGAACAAAAACGCGCCGGTGAGAAAACTCATCGCGCCCTCCTCATCCGAAATTTCAGGTAGCTGGAGAGCACTTTCTCGATCGGCTCCGAGGTGCGGACGAGGTGGTAATCAATGTTCGTGCGGAGGCAGCCTTGCTCGAGTTCGTCGCAGAACGCGCCGATGCGGCGGCGGTATTCGGGGCGGAACGCGGCGGGGTCCACGGCGAGGCGCGCGCCGGATTCGGCGTCGCGGAAGTTCGCGAGTTCCTGATAGGGCAGGTCGAGTTCGCCGTCGTCGAGCACGTGCAGGACGATGACATCGTGCTTCTTGTGCTGGAAGTGGCGGAGGGCGTTGAGGACTTCGGCGGTGTCGTCGAGGAGGTCGCTGATGAGGATGACCATGCCGCGGGATTTCATCGTGTCGGCAAGATGATGACACGAGGCGGGGACGTTGGTGGCGGGGCCGGGCTTAATGTTTCCGAGAATGTGGAGCAGGCTGCGGAGGTGCGCGCGGCTGCCGCGGGGCGGGAGATAATTTTGGATTTTGTCGTCGAAGGTGACGAGGCCGGCCAGGTCGTTTTGGTGGATGACGAGGTAGGCGAGGCTCGCGGCGAGATAGGAGGCGTAGGTGAGTTTCGTGAGGCGGCCGTCGCCGAAATCCATGCTGCGCGAGGTGTCGAGGACGAGGGTGGCCTTGAGCTGACTCTCCATCTCGAAGCGCTTGACGTAATACTTGTCCTTCCGCGCCCACACGCGCCAATCGACGGTGCGCAAATCATCGCCGGGCACGTAGTCGCGATGGTCCACGAACTCGACGCTGTAACCGAAGTCGGGGCTTTTGTGGTAACCCACGAACACGCCGCGCACGAGGCGTCGCGCGACCAACTCGTGGTTGGGCAGCGCGGCGAGGATCGCGGGGTCGAGGAAGTGGGAGCCGGCAGTCATCGGGGGAAGTATGAATTATGAAGTGTGAGGTATGAAAAAGGGACGTGGGGTGAGGCGACCGGGTTTATGAGCGAACGAGAAAAAACCATTCCGCGAACGCGTTGAACGAATTCGTGGCGTGAGATGAAGCGGCCCAACGGGCCGCGAGAACCAAGCCCAGGGCTGAGCGAAGCGATGCCCTGGGAACGCCGCCCGAGCGCGACGAGAGCGCCCTGAAGGGGCGCGAGAGGCGTGTTTACCGCGCGGCTCTGGCGGCCCTTCAGGCCGCGATCGACAACGCACACGGGAACCCAGGGCATCGCTGCGCGAAGCCCTGGGCTGGGTTCTGCCGGCCCGTTGGGCCGGAGCGTGGGTGCAATTTTCATCCCGTTCCGCGGTTTCATTCCTTCGGCTCGGGGACGGATTTCACCAGTTCTTGAATCACTTTCACGGTGTCAATGCCCTCGGCTTCGGCGGCGAAGTTCGGGATGAGGCGGTGGCGCAACACGCTCGTGGCGCAGGCGCGGACGTCGTCGGTGGAGACGTGGAAGTTGCCGCGCAGGATCGCGCGGGCTTTGCCGCCGAGGAGAAGATTTTGCACGGCGCGCGGGCCGGCGCCCCATTGCAGCCACTTCTTCGCGAGGTCGGAACTGTCGGGCTGGCCGGGCCGCGTGGCGCGGACGAGGCGCGCGGCGTAGGCGGCGACGTGATTGGCGACGGGCACTTTTCGCACGATGGATTGGTAGCGCAAAATGTCCGCGCCCTTCATCACGACCTGGAGATCGGGCTTCGCGTCCACGGTGGTGGCGAGGCCGATCTGCGTTTCCTCGGCCTCGGTGGGGTAGCCGATGTAAATGTTGAACATGAAGCGATCCTGCTGCGCCTCGGGCAGCGGATAGGTGCCTTCCTGCTCGATGGGATTTTGCGTCGCGAGAACGAGGAAGGGCGCGTCGAGCTGGTAGGTTTTGTTGCCGACGGTGACTTCGCGTTCCTGCATTGCTTGGAGCAGCGCGGCCTGCGTTTTTGGCGGCGTGCGGTTGATTTCATCGGCGAGGATGATGTTCGCGAAAATGGGGCCGGCGAAGAAGGCGAATTCGCGTTTTCCCGTCGCGAGATTTTCCTCGATCACGTCGGTGCCGGTGATGTCCGAGGGCATCAGGTCGGGCGTGAATTGGATGCGTTTGTATTTCAGGTCGAGGATGCTCGCGAGGGTCGAGACGAGGAGCGTTTTGGCGAGGCCGGGCACGCCGACGATGAGCGCGTGGCCGCGGCTGAAGAGGCACGTGAGGACGTCGTCGATCACCTCCTGCTGGCCGATGATGACCTTGCGGACCTCGCGGAGAATGTCCGCGCGCGCCTGACGGAGTTGCTCGACGCCCTGAAGCGTGTCGGTGGGCGGATCGTTTTGCGGAGCGGTGGATGGCATGGGCACCGACAGTGGCCGGGGAAAGGAGAATTGCAACGCAAGGTGTGAATTGCGGACCGCGGGGAAGCAGTGGCGGAGGGGTGTTGGAAGTTCCAAGCTCAAAGTTCAAAGCTCAAGGGAATGGCCAAGGACCAAATCGGGTCACCGGCTAGTGGGCGCGGGTGTGATTAAACCGTAACCATGCAGTTGGCGGAGCGCCGCCGTCTCGGCGGCTCACGGTGTGGGAAGTCGCGCGGGCAATTCGCGCTCGAGCTTTTGGCTCACCGTGGTGAACGTTTTGCGCTGCGGAGCGGGCGCGGCTCCGCCCCGTTTGGACGATGTGAGCCGCCGGGACGGCGGCGGTCCTACTGCATCGTTCCGGCTCAGGGGGCGCGTCGCGGCAATTTGCAACTTGGTTCTTGGTGTTTCCCTTGAGCTTTGAGCTTTGTTTCTTGGAGCTTTTTCTCCGCGTCGTGCGCTGTCCAAACTGATTGCAGGTCGGTGCGAAACTGGCGGAACAAAAAACAAATTCCCCACCCACCGCGCGCGTCGAAGCGCGCACGTTTCCAAAACCGCGACCACCGTCATGTTAAAAATTCTCGGACCACCGGACCGCACGCGCCAGTTCTGCGATGGCGTGTCACGGCGCAATTTTCTCAAGCTCGGCGGACTCGGCGCGGCGGGGCTTTCGCTGCCGCAGTTGCTCGCGCTCGAGGCGCAGGCGGGCATTCGCAACTCGCACAAATCAGTCATCATCATTTACCTCGTCGGCGGGCCGCCGCATCAGGACATGTTCGATCTCAAGCCCGACGCGCCGCGCGAAATCGCCGGACCGCACCGGCCCATCGGGACGAACGTGCCGGGCATCGAGATTTGCGAATTGTTCCCGCGCATGGCGAAGATGATGGACAAGTTCACCATCATCCGCTCGCTCGTCGGCGCGCAGGATGATCACAACGCGTCGCAGTGCTACACGGGCCGCAACAACCGCACGGACCCCGCGCCCGCGGGCGGCTGGCCGCAGTTCGGCAGCGTGGTGAGCAAGTTGCAGCGCGGCGTGGATGCCGCGACGCCGCCGTTCGTGAGCCTCTGTTACGAATGCACGCACCCGCCCTACAACGAGCCCGGCCCCGGCCTGCTCGGCGTGGCGCAATCGGCCTTCCGCCCCATCGGTCCGGGCCGCCGCGATCTCACGCTACAAGGCATCACCTACGATCGCCTCCACGACCGCACACGCCTCCTCGCGAGCATGGACCGCTTCCGCCGCGACGCGGACACGAGCGGACAAATGGATGGTCTCGACACCTTCACGCAACAGGCGATGGGTTTGCTCACGTCGTCAAAAATCGCCGCGGCGCTCGATCTCTCGAAGGAAGACCCGCGCAACGTCGCGCGCTACGGCACGGGCAATGACAAGATTCACATCGACGAAAACGGCGCGCCGCGCGTGCCGCAAAGTTTTCTCGCCGCGCGGCGTTTGATCGAGGCGGGCGCGCGCGTGGTGACGGTGAATTACAGCAAGTGGGATTGGCACGGTGGAGCGGGCAACGACATCTTCAAACGCGAACGCGAGGATTTCCCGATCTTCGATCAAGCCATCACCGCGCTCGTCGAGGATTTGCATCAGCGCGGTCTCGACCAGGATTGCACGGTGCTCGTGTGGGGTGAGTTCGGACGCACGCCGCGCATCAGTCCGCAGGTCGGCCGCGATCACTGGCCGCGTGTGGCGATGGCGCTGCTCGCCGGCGGCGGGATGCGCAACGGCCAGGTCATCGGCTCGACCGACCGCCTCGGCGGCGAGGCGAACAGCCGTCCGGTGACGTTCCCCGAAGTTTTCGCGACGCTCTACCACAACCTCGGCATCGACGCGGCCGCCACGACTGTGGTGGATGCGCAAGGGCGTCCGCACTACCTCGTGGCGAATGGGGTGGAGGCGATCCGGGAATTGGTGTGAGGAGCGGAGGCGCTGGTGAAGAGGCGCAGTAGGATTGCCCCCAGCTTGTAGGAGCCGAGGTAACGAGGCTCCAACCTTTTTCCACGCGGTAATTGCCAACCTCACAGGCGCTTCAACAACTGGTCATACTCCGCGGGTGTTCCGATCCAGAACCCCGCGATGACGTTTCCACGACGGCGGCCCAACGCCCGATAACTTTGGTTCACGCGAACCGATCACACGTCATCGATCAGCGGTTTGAAATGAAGGACGGGACTGAAGGCATCCGCACACCAGAGTTGGAATCTTTCGCGCGCCTGCCGTTGCGCTTCCGCCGGGAGGGCGTTGAAACACGCCCAGAAATCCGCGCTGGGCTTGGAGATCTCGGAAGCTCCGCGAGATTTTCATCCGCGATGTCGGCGTCCACCCGGGCGAGGAGCCTGGCGAGTTTGCCGCTGGCGAGGTCAGCCTTGATTTGCACCTCCCACTCGTCGTCCTCCCAGACATGAAGACAGCGGGCCACTTCCGCCCGCTCTTCCAAGGTCAGCTTGGGAATTGCCGCTTTGATTTCCTGCACCGTACTCATGGCGCGAGGATTATAAAATCACGCGGCAAAACCAGCCTTTTCCCCGATCCGACATTTGGCGGGGCGCATTCGGCAATGCGCCTGAGCCGTAACCATGCAGTTGGCGGACCGCCGCCGTCTCGGCGGCTCACGGCGTGGAAAGTCCGCGCGGGCCATTCGCGCTCGAACTTTTGGCTCACCGTTCAGGGAACATTTTGAACTGCGGAAAATGCCCGCCTCCGCCTCCTTTGGACGGTGTGAGCCGCCGAGACGGCGGCGCTCCGCCGACTGCATGTATCCGGCCAACTTCTTTCTCCGCGCAAGGAAAGTGAGTGGAACGAGGTTTTCGGCGGGCCGCCGAAAACGGCACGCCAGCGGCGTGCGCTCCCCGCGCCGCGGCGCGGCGCGGGCCAGCGGCAAATGAAAACGCCGGGAGGCAGGCTGCCTCCCGGCGGTGATTGCCGGGGAAGGTAAGCGTCGTTCGCCGACAGATTACGGGGTTGCCGGTTTCTTCGGCTTCTTGACGGGGGCGGAGGTGTCCACCGTGAAGCCCCAGTCGCCCAACGCCTGCTCATTGCCCTTGTTGAGGCCGAGCAGGATGTCGCGGGTGGAGGTCACCCAATACCGGAGCGTTTGCTCGCGGAGTTGACCGGACTGGCCCAGCGCCAGGTCGCGGTCTTGGGTGGCTTTTTCGGCGTCCTTGTAGAGCTGCTTGGACAAGGCGTTCTTGGTGTCCGCCGTGGTGAGTTTCGCGCCGAATTGGGCGATGTCTTTCACGCCCTTGATCGGACTTTCGTCCGCCAGCGCGTCGTGTTTGGTTTTGATCCCCGCGGCCAGCTTGATGAGGTCATCGGCGTTGGTGGGGATGTCGATTCGGACGTTTTTGGCTGCCATACGATGGATTGGGTTGTGGACCTCGGCGACGGGGCAACGGCACCATCGACTTTGGTCCGGTTCGTTCGCAATAAAACACAGGGGAAATCGGTGTCAAGCGGGCAAAAACAGGCCTGAAATAGGGGTTTCCAGCTTGGAATCGGCTTTCATCAAAACCCATTTGTGAACCATCAAGCCTGAATTGTTGGGCTGGAAAAGTCAGTTGTGAGCCTTCAAAACTTAGTTTTCCGTCACCAAAATCGAAGTAGGATTCACCCAACGAGACTATGGAGCGTCCACGGTTGAGTATGGGAGCGTCGGCAGTGAGGTTTGCAGCACCAAGACTCGGTCCTGAGTCATCACCATTGCCGGATGGACCACCAAAATAGGGGTGTGGAGCATCACGCCCCGGTCTGGGGGCGCCAAACCTGAGTATCGAAGAACGAGAACACGATTTTGCGTCATCGTTCTTGGCCTGTCGAAATCCAAAACTCACTTAGCCGTAACTATGCAAGGGGCGGACCGCCGCCGAGACGGCGGCGGTCCGGCAACTGCATGGATTCGGGTAAGACTGCTTTCGTCCCTGGCGGGACTTGCCTCGCTGCCGAGCCAAACCCAGCGCTGAAGCGCTGGGCTATTTTCCACCGCCCTCCGGGCTGGGGGGAAGACATCGTTCCACACATCGAGTGTTTATGGCAGCTTGGGTTTCAGCGGCGTCTTGGTTTCCTTGGCCACCGGATAAACCGCGTTCTCCTTTTCGAGACCGACGATGAGGCCCTGCATCAGGCGGCGGAGTTGGGCGGGTTCGGAACTGGCGAGGTTCGTTTGCTCGAAGGGGTCTTTCGCGAGGTTGAAGAGTTGGTAGTGCGAATCCTCCGAAACTTCGGACGGGAAGTAGTGGTAGATGACCTTCCACTCCCCGTTCCGGTAGGTCGTGAAGTAGTCGGTGCGGTGCGGCGCGTGCGGGTAGTGCATCAGGAAAATTTCCGCGCGCGTCGCGTCGCGCTTGCCGGTGAGCAACGTGTCGAGGCGCGTGCCGTCCACCGCGTGGCTCGCGGGCGCGGACACGCCGGTGAGCGGGAGCAGCGTGGGGAAGAGGTCGAAGACGGCGGCCTGCTGGCTCTGGATCGCGCCCGCGGCGATGGGCAGGCGCTGCTGAAAGGCATTGCCAGCCGTGGGTTTCGCCCACGCGGCGATGAATGGCACGCGCATCCCGCCCTCGTAGTGCGAGCCTTTCTTCCCGCGCAACGGCGCGGCGCACGCGACGGCGTGTTGATGCCCGAGCGGCGCGTCGGAGCCGTTGTCACCGAGGAAAATGACGAGCGTGTTTTCCGCGACGCCGAGCTTGTCGAGTTGCGCGAGCACGTCGCCGAGGGACTTGTCCATGCCCTCGATAAGCGTGGCGAAGGCCTGGGCGGGCGCGGGCTTGCCGGAGTTTGCGTAGTGCGCGGCGAAGCGCGGGTCGGAGTTGAAGGGCGCGTGGACGGCGTATTGGGCGAAGTAGAGGAAGAACGGTTTGTCGGCCTTCACCGCATCGGCGACGTGCG
>JAYVOY010000068.1:0-2723 GCA_043757645.1 Verrucomicrobiota bacterium | reverse complement strand
ACGTGCGCGACGCCGTGCTGACGCTGCAATCGCAGCGCGAGCGACTTGCCGCGACCGCGCCGCAGTGCCTCGCCGCCGCGGCGGAAGCGGGCGCGCTGCCCGATCAGGCGGCGTTGGAAAAACTCGCGCGCGCGCACGATGTCGATCCCGCGCTGCTCGGCGCGTGGCTGAATTATCTCGGCATCGGCGGCGGCCCGGTGCGCATTGATTCGCACCTGACGAAGAAGGCTGAGAGCGCGCAAAACTGGGACTTCATCAAGGGCTGGACCGGCGCGGACGCGCTGAGTGTGCTCGCCAATTCCTCCGACCAAACCGTGCGCATTCCCGGCACGATGAAGCCACATAGCCTCGCGATGCACCCCGCGCCCAAGCGCCGCGTCGCCGTCGGCTGGACGAGTCCCGTCGCCGCGCGTTTGCGCGTCGAGGGCCATGTGCAACCCGCGCATCCCGAGTGCGGCAACGGCATCGAGTGGTGGGTGGAATTGCGCCGCGGCAACACGCGCCAGCGCCTCGCCGCGGGCACCGCGCAGGGCGGCAAGGAAGTGAAATTCGGACCGTTCGCCGACGTCGTTGTGCAGCCCGGCGATTGGGTCTCGCTGCTCGTCGGCCCGCGCGACGGCAATCATTCGTGCGACCTGACCGCGATTGATTTCGATCTGAAATCCGAGGACGGGAAGCAATGGAATCTCGCGCGGGAAATTTCGCCGAACATTCTCGCGGGCAACCCGCACGCCGACGCGCTCGGCAATCCCGCCGTGTGGAGTTTTTACAGCGAACCCGACACCAACGGCGGCGGCGCGGAGACGGTGATTCCCGCCGGTTCAATCCTCGCGAAATGGCGCGCCACCACCGACGCCTCCGAAAAACAAAAGCTCGCCGTCGCCCTGCAAACATTGCTCAAAAGCAATGCCACCGGCCTCGCCAAAACCGCGCCCGACGCGATTTTGTTCCGCCAACTCACGTCCCTCGGCGGCCCGCTTTTCAAAAGCCAACTCGCGTCCAAAGGCGCCGAACCTCCCGTCGTCCTTCGTCCTTCGTCACTCGTCATTTCCAACGCGCCGGGCCTTGACCCCGCGCTGTTCGGCAAGCATCCGAACGGCGCGAATCTGCCGGACGCCAACCTGTGCGTGCGCGCGCCGTCCGTGCTCGCAGTGCGCCTGCCCGCGGACCTCGCGGAGGGCTGTGAGTTTGTCGCGACCGCGACGCTGCATCGCGAGACCGGCGCGGAGGGCAGCGTGCAAATGCAGGTGCTCCCGACGAAACCCGCGAACGCCTCGGGCCTCGCCGCCGGCGCGGTGAAGGAGTTGGGCGGCAAAAGCACGTGGTCGGATGGCGAGCGGCCCGTCGGCTCGGACGCGCCGATCATCGTCGCGGAAAACAGCGCGGCGCGAAAACGCATCACCACGCAGCTCGCGGATTTTCGGAACCTTTTCCCCGCCGCGTTGTGCTACACGAAAATCGTGCCGGTGGACGAGGTCGTGACGCTCACCCTCTACTATCGCGAGGACGACCAACTGCGCCGCCTGCTGCTTGATGACGCGCAGGCCGCGGCACTCGACCGGCACTGGGCCGAGCTGGAGTTCGTCAGTCACGAGCCGCTCAAGCTCGTCGATGCCTTCGAGCAGCTTTGGCAGTTCGCCACGCAGGACGCGGACCCGAGCGCGTTCACGCCGATGCGCGAGCCGATCAAACAACGCGCCGCGAAGTTCCGCGAAACGCTCGCCGCCGCGGAACCGAAGCAACTCGAGGCCGTCGTGAATCTCGCCGCGCGCGTGTGGCGTCGCGCGGTGGCGGACGCCGAGCGCGGGGAATTGCGCGCGTTGTATCGCAGGTTCCGAACGCAGGAATTGCCGCATGAAACCGCGCTGCGCATGACGCTGGCGCGTATTTTTGTCGCGCCGGGATTTCTCTACAAACTGGAAAAGCCCGCGCCCGGCGCGGCGCAATCGCCGGTGAGCGACACGGAACTCGCGACGCGGCTGAGTTACTTCCTGTGGTCCTCGACGCCCGATGCCGAACTCGCCGCGCTGGCCGCTGCGGGCCGGTTGCGCGACCCCGGGGTGCTCGCGGCGCAGACGCGGCGGATGCTGCAGGACGCGCGGGTGCGCCGGCTCGCGGTCGAGTTCGGCGCGCAGTGGCTGCACACGCGCGATTTCGACAAGCACGACGAGAAGAGCGAGCGGCATTTCCCAACCTTCGCCGCGGTGCGTGGCGCGTTGAACGAGGAGCCGATTTTGTTCTTCACGGATTTGTTTCAGCGCGACGGTTCCGTGCTCGCGCTGCTCGACGCGGATTACACGTTTGTGAACGGCGCGCTCGCGAAGCACTACGGTTTGCCCGGCGTGAGCGGCGACGCGTGGCGGCGCGTGGACGGCGTGCGCGCGCAGGGTCGCGGCGGGATTCTCGCGTTTGGCGCGACGCTCGCGAAACAGAGCGGCGCGTCGCGGACGAGTCCGATTTTGCGCGGCAATTGGCTGAGTGAAACGCTGCTCGGCGAGCGCCTGCCGCGTCCGCCCAAGGGTGTGCCCACGCTGCCCGAGGAGGCACCCGCGGGCCTGACCGAGCGCGCGTTGACCGAGCGCCACAGCAGCGATCCGAAGTGCGCGGGGTGTCACCAGCGCATTGATCCCTTCGGCTTCTCGCTTGAGCGCTACGACGCCATCGGCCGCCTGCGCGCGAAGGACGCCGCCGGGCTGGCGATCGATTCGCGCGTGAAGGCCGCG
>JAYVOY010000067.1:0-10114 GCA_043757645.1 Verrucomicrobiota bacterium | reverse complement strand
CAAGCGCATGAACCGTGAGCGATTTCATCCACAGCCCGGTGATGGTGGCGGAAGTGCTCGCGGGGCTAAACCCGCGGGACGGCGGCTGCTACGTGGACGGAACGCTCGGTGGAGCTGGGCACGCCGCGGCGATCCTGCGGGCGAGCGCGCCGACGGGGCGGTTGTTCGCGTGCGACCGGGATGGGGACGCGATTGAGGCGGCGCGCGAGCGGTTGGCGGAATTCGCGGGGCGGTTCGAGTTGCGGCGCGGGAACTTTGCGGAGCTGGCCGAGTGGGTGCCGGCGGCGAGTTGTGAGGGCGTGTTGTTGGACCTCGGCGTGAGTTCGCCGCAGCTCGACCGGGCCGAGCGCGGCTTCAGTTTCATGCAGGACGGCCCGCTGGATGCGCGGATGGATCAGCGGCAGGCGGTGACGGCGGCGGAGTTGGTGAACTGCGCGCCGGTCGCGGAACTGGCGCGGTGGTTTTGGGAATTGGGCGATGAGCGCGAGTCGCGGCGGATCGCGCGGGCGATCGAGCGCGAGCGGCAGGAACGGCGGATCGCGACGACGGGCGAACTCGCCGCGCTGATCGAGCGGGTCGTGCCGCGGCGCGGGCAGAAGACCCATCCGGCGACGCGGGTGTTCATGGCGCTGCGGATGGTGGTGAACGACGAGCTTGGCTCGCTCGAGCGCGGGTTGCGGGCGGCGTTCGCAGCGCTGAAGCCGGGCGGGCGGCTCGCGGTGCTCACATTCCACTCGGTGGAAGACCGCCGGGTGAAACTTTTCGGCCGGGAACTGGCGCAGGACTACTTCGTCGCGGGCGCCGTGGACGTGCCCGAGTTGCGGCAACCGCGCGCGCCGCTGGCGCGGTGGTTGAATCGCAAGGCGAGCCTGCCGGGCGCGGAAGAAATCGCGGCCAATCCGCGGGCACGAAGCGCGCAGTTGCGGCTGCTGGAAAAACTTTAAAATGACAACGTATCGTACGGCGGTGGCGGGGTCGGGAGCGACGACGGGCCTGTTTGGCTCGGCGATCAAGGCCGGCTTGTTTTGCCTGCTGATTTGCGGCGCGGGCCTGGGCTACGTCTGGCACAAGCGGCAGATCGAAGAGCTGGGGCAATTGATCAAGCAGGAGGAGCACAAGCTCGAGGAATTGCTGCGCCACAACAAAAACCGCGCGGACGCGGTGCAGCAATTCGTGTCGCCGCGCCTTCTGGATCAGAAGGCGATGGCCTATTTCCCCGAACTCACGCGCCCGGCCGCGCAACAGGTCGTCACGCTGTGGGAACCCAAGGCGACGCTGCTCCGGGAACTTCCCGCGCCCGCCGCGACGCCCGCGCCGGCGCCGCTGTCCGGCGTTCGGCAAATCGCCCGCGCGGACACGCGTTAAAAAATTTCACCGCCCACACCGATCCCATGGAACCCAACCTCAACCTCGCGCTGGTGCGGCGGCTCTGCACGCTGGCCGGCCTGCTGGGCTGCGGCTTCGTGTTGCTGGCCGGGCGGCTCGTGTATTTGCAGGGTTTCCCCCACGAAAAGTACGCGCGCACGGCGGCGGCCAATCATCATCAGGAAATCCTGCGCGAGCCGCGGCGCGGCGAGATTCGCGACGTGCGCGGCCGCGTGCTGGCGAGCAGCAAGTTTGTCAAAACCATCTGCGCCGAGCCGTGGCTCGTTGGCGATTCCGCGCCGCAACTGGCGCGGGTGATTGCACCCTTGCTCGAGATTCCCGAACTGACGCTGGTGCCGCTGTTGCAACAGCGGTATCGGCTGGATGAAAAGGGCCGGTGGGTCACCAACAAATTTGTGTTCCTGAAAAACAAGGTGCCGAACGAGACGTGGCAGAAAGTGCGGACACAACTCGCGGTGCTGAAGCTCGAACCGAGTCCGGCGCAGTGGGCGCAATTGACGGCGAAGACGAATCGCACGGCCTTGATGCAGGCGACGAATCGCGTGGCCGCGGCCCTCCTCGCCGCGCGCACGAAGGCCGTTTATCCCTACGAGCTGGATGATCAGCAGCGCGAGTACGCGAACAAGACTCTGGCGGCGCATGTGATCGGCTTTCTCGATCAGCGCGACAATCAGCCGATCCGCGGCATCGAGTTCACGATGAACCGCCAGCTCACTGGCGTGCGCGGCTGGCGCACGAGCCAGACGGACGCGCACAAGCGCGAGGTCGTGCCGCAGCGCGCGCAGGATGTCTCGGCGAGCGACGGCAATCACGTCGCGCTCACGCTCGACGCGACCGTGCAGTATTACGTCGAGGAGGCGCTCGCCGAAGCCTTGCGCCAGCACGCACCGCTCAGCATCTCGGGCTTGGTGGTGCGGCCGAAAACCGGGGAAATCCTCGCGATGGCGACATTGCCGACGGTGGACCTGAACGCGCCGGCGAAGTCATCGGTAACGAACCACTACAACCGCAGCATCTCGACGGTGAGCGAGCCGGGCTCCACGTTTAAGATCGTCGTCGTCGCCGCAGCGTTGAACGAGGGGCTGGTTTCCCTGCGCGACAAATTCGATTGCGAGAACGGCGCGTTTCATTATGGCGGGCGCATTCTGCACGATCACGAGCCTTACGGCATTTTGTCGGTCGAGGAGATCATCACCAAGTCGTCGAACATTGGCGCGGCCAAGATCGGGCTGAAGTTGGGCGAGCAGAAACTTCACGATTACATCCGCGCGTTTGGATTTGGCGAACGCTCGCACTTGAATCTGGATCGCGAGGAAAAGGGGATCGTTCACGCGCGGACGAACTGGACGAAGATTTCCAACGCGTGGATTCCGATGGGCCACGAGGTGATGGTGACGCAGTTGCAGATGACGATGGCGATGTGCGCGATCGCCAATGGCGGCAGGCTCATGACGCCGATCCTGGTCGATCACGTCGAGGACGGGCAGGGCAACGTCGTCGCGCGGACGCAGCCGCAGATGGTGCGCCAGGTGGTGTCGCCCGAGGCGGCGCGGCTCACGGTGCAAGCGCTCAAGACGGTGGTGGGAACCAACGGCACGGCGGCCAAGGCGCGGCTGGATTGGTACACGGTGGCGGGGAAAACCGGCACGGCGCAGAAGGCATTGCCGTTCCCCGTTCTGGATTCCCGGGGCCACGCGGTGCTGGACGCCAAGGGACAGCCCAAAATGAAATCGCTCTACGTCAGGGGCAAATACTTCTCGTCCTTCATCGGTTTTTTCCCGGCGGATGAGCCGGAGATTTGCATCTCGGTGGTGTTGGACGAGCCGGTGAATGGCCACTACGGCGGGCAGACGGCGGCACCCGTTTTCAAACGCATCGCGGAGCAGGTGGCCACGTATCTGAACATCCGGCCCGATGTGCAAATGCAGGAGGCGGCGACTGGCGCGGCGGGCATGTCCGCCGCGGCCCCGGCGCCGACTGCGGCCACGCCCACGCGGGTCGCGGTGAAACGATCGAACTGAAAACGCTCGAATTTATGTTGCTCAAACAAGTGCTCCAGAATGTCGAGACGGTCGCCGTCGAGGGTTCGCTTGACCGCGATGTCGTCGGCGTTGGCTACGACTCGCGGCGCATCAGCCCCGGCATGTTGTTTGTCGCGATTCCCGGCAAGAACACCGACGGGCACCAACACATCACGGCCGCGCTGGACCGCGGCGCGGTGGCGGTGATTTGCCAGCAAAACGGGTTCGTCCCGCACCGCGCGACGAAGATCAAAGTGTCCGACGCGCGGACGGCATTGGCGCGGACGGCGGCGGCGTTTTACGGATTTCCGAGCACCCAACTCAAGGTGATCGGCGTCACCGGAACGAACGGAAAAACGACGGTGTCGTTCCTGGTGAAACACATTCTCGAGGCCGCGGGCGTGCGCACAGGACTGCTCGGAACGGTGCGGTATGAAATCGGCGAGCGCTGCATTCCGGCGCAGCGCACGACGCCCGAGGCGCTCGAAGTGCAGGCGATGATGTCGCAGATGCTCCACGCGGGCTGCAAGGCGTGCGTGATGGAGGTGAGTTCGCACGCGCTTGATCAGCAGCGCGTGGTGGGTGTGAGTTTCGATGTCGGCATTTTCACGAATCTCACGCAGGACCATCTGGATTATCACGGCGACATGGAGACGTATTTTTTGGCGAAGCAGCGTTTGTTCGCGAGTCTCGGGACGGGGGGGAAATCCGCCGCGGCGGTGATCAACCTCGACGATGCCTACGGCGCGCGGCTCGTCGCGGAGCACCAGAGTCTCGAGGTGAACTTCACGTACGGGTTGAACGAGTCGGCGCGGTTGCGCGCGACGAAAATCCAGCTCGGCCGCGAGGCGACGCGGCTGACGATCGAGACGCCCGCGGGGAGCTTCGCGTGCCGGCTGCCGTTGATCGGGCGGCACAATATTTACAACGCGCTCGCCGCGGTCGGCGCGAGCCTCGCGTTGCAGGTGGATCTCGCGACGATCAAGACCGGACTCGAGACGATGCGGCCCGTGCCGGGGCGCTTGGAGAAGGTGGATTTGGGCCAGCCGTTTTCGGTGTTCGTGGATTACGCGCACACGGATGACGCGTTGCAGAATGTGCTCACGACGCTGCGCGAGGTGACGCGCGGACGCGTGTTGCTGGCGTTCGGTTGCGGCGGCAATCGCGACGCGGGCAAGCGCGCGAAGATGGGGCGTGTCGCGGCGGAGTTGGCGGATTACACGATCATCACGAGCGACAATCCGCGGAAGGAATCGGCGACGTGGATCGCGGCGCAAATCGAGGAGGGCTTCCGCGCGGTACGCCGCGACGGGCACTTGGTGGAGTTGGACCGGCATCGCGCGATCGATGAATTGATTCGCATGGCGCGGCCCGGCGACGTGGTGCTGCTCGCGGGCAAGGGGCACGAGACGTATCAGGAATTTGAGGACACGGTCGTGCCGTTTGACGACCGGGTTCATGCGCGGGAAACACTCGAAGCGCTGGGTCACACGCTGGACGAGGAGGCCGCGGGCGTGGCGTGACGCGCGCGGAAATTTCATGGCACCCCGAACCCTACAATACGTCGCCGAGGCCTGCGGAGGCCGGCTGTTGCACGGCTCGCCGCAGGGCGTGGTGACGCGGGTTTGCACCGATTCGCGGCGCGTGGCGGCGGGGGATTTGTTCGTGGCGTTGAGCGGCGAGCGGTTCGACGCGCATCAGTTTTTGAATCACGTCGCGGTCGCCGGCGCGGCGGCGACGGTGGCCGAGGTTGGACGGTTACCCGCGAATTGGGCGGCGCTGCCGGTCGTGGCCGTGGATAACACGCGCGGCGCGCTGGGCCGTTTGGCGGCGCGGTATCGTGGTGATTTCACGCTGCCGGTCGTGGCGGTCGCCGGGTCGAACGGGAAGACGACGACGAAGGAATTGCTCGCGGCGGTGCTGCGCGAAAAGTTCGTCACGCTGGCGAGTGAGGCGAGTTTCAACAACGACGTGGGCGTGCCGCTGACGCTGTTGCGGCTCGACGCGGCGCAGCAGGCGGCGGTGCTTGAGGTGGGGACGAATCATCCGGGCGAACTCGCGCCGCTGGTGCGGATGATCGCGCCGCAGTTCGGCGTGATCCCGAGCATTGGCCGCGAGCATTTGGAATTTTTTGGCGATGTGGCGGGCGTGATTCAGGAGGAGGGCTGGCTCGCGGAATTGCTGCCGGCGAACGGCTGCCTGTTTGTTAACGGCGATAATGTTCATATAGCAACAATCGTCATGCGAACCAAAGCGCGCGTGGTGCGGGCGGGCCTTGCGTCCGGCAACGACTGGCGCGCAACGGACATTGCGGTGAGCGAGGTGGGCACGCGTTTCACCGTCGCCGCGCCGCGCGGGGAATTTTCGGGCGCCTACGAGTTGCGCCTGCATGGGCGGCATCAAGTCGTCAACGCGTTGCTTGCGCTCGCGGTGGGCGCGGAGTTGGGCCTGACGCGCGGGCAATTGCAGCGCGGCCTGGCGGGATGCACCCCGCCCAGCATGAGGCTGCAATTGTGGGAGACGCGCGGCGTGCGCGTGCTGGATGACGCTTACAACGCGAATGCGGACTCGATGCTCGCAGCGTTGCAGACGTTGCAGGATTTTCCGTGCGCGGGCCGCAAGATCGCGGTGCTCGGCGACATGGCGGAGTTGGGCGCGGAGACCGAGGCGGCGCACGCGGAGATCGGGCGGCGCGCGGCGACGGCGGGCTTGAGCGGGTTGCTTGCGGTGGGGCGGATGGCGGGCGTGACGGTGCGCGCGGCGGCGGCGGCGGGCTTTGGTGGCGGACGGGAATTTGCGGACGCGGAAACGGCGGGGCGCGCGCTCGGTGAAATGGTTCGTGCGGGCGATGTGGTGTTGCTCAAAGCATCGCGCGCGGCGCGGCTGGAACGGGTCGGCGAAATCCTGCGCGACGGGGAGGCGCGGCGCGCGTGATTTACTATTTCGCCCAATGGTTGCAGGAGCGCGCGGCGGGCACCGAGTGGGCCGACCTGTTGTCGCCGCTGCGGGTGTTTCGCTACATCACGGTGCGCAGCGCGGGCGCGGCGTTGTCGGCGCTGCTGCTGTCGCTGTGGCTCGGGCCGGCGATGATTCGCTGGCTGCAACGGTTGAAGTTCGGCCAGAATTATCAGGATCGCGCGGAGGAGCAGGGGGATTTGAAGGCGCGGGTGTTGAGCAAGAAGGGCACGCCGACGATGGGCGGGTTGTTGATTGTGCTGGTGCTGGATTTCACCGCGCTGTTGTGGGCGCAGTGGAATGAACTGGTCGTGTTGACGCTGTTGACGGTGGTGATCTTGGCGGGGTTGGGATTTTACGACGACTACGCGAAGATCACGCGGCAGAGCAGCGCGGGCGCGACGTCGCTGGTGAAGCTCACGGTGCAGACGGCGCTGGCGCTGTTCATCGGCGCGTATCTGTGGCGGCTGCCGGGCACCGCGACGCTGATCACGGAAGTTCATGTTCCGTTCTTGAAACACCCGGTGCTGACGGGCGCGGGCTTCGCGGGAATGGCGGTGGCGGTGCTGACAATCGTCGGGAGTTCGAACGCGGTGAATTTGACGGACGGCCTCGACGGTTTGGCGATTGGCTGCACGGTGATTGTGGCGCTGGTGTTTTTGATCCTGACCTACATCGCGGGCAACGTGATTGCGGCGCGGTATTTGCAGGTGCCGCACGTGCCGGGCGCGGGCGAATTGACGGTGATTTGCGCGGCGTTGCTGGGCGCGGGTTTGGGATTTCTCTGGTTTAATTGCCACCCGGCGCAGGTGTTCATGGGCGACACGGGTTCGCTGGCGCTGGGCGGGGCGCTGGGGTTGATCGCGTTGCTGATTCACCAGCCGTTTGTGCTGGTGATTGCGGGCGGCGTGTTCGTGGTCGAGGCCGTGTCGGTGATGCTGCAAACGGGGTGGTTCAAGTTCACGCGAATGCGAACCGGGACGGGGCAGCGGATTTTTTTGAAGGCGCCGCTGCACCATCATTTCGAGGTGAAGGGCTGGTATGAATCGCAGGTGGTGACGCGCTTTTACATCATGGGCATCGTGTGCGCGCTGGTGGCGTTGAGTACTTTGAAGCTGCGGTGACGGAAGTGACGAACATGGTTGCTTTGGAAAAAAAATCGGTGCTGGTGATCGGGCTGGGCGCCAGCGGCCAGGCGGCCGCGCGGTTGCTCGTCGCGCGCGGCGCGAGCGTGACGGCGGTGGACGCCGCGGACAGCGCGGAGTTGCGCGCGGTCGCGGAGCCGCTGCGGGCGCTGGGCGTGACGGTGCGGCTTGCGTGCGCGGGCACGCCGGACGGGGCGTTCGAGCTCGCGGTGGTGAGTCCGGGAATCGCGCTGACCTCGCCGCTGGTGCTGGGCGTCACGCAGCGCGGGGTGCCGTTGATCGGCGAACTCGAACTTGGTTACCAGCAGGCGCGGTGTCTCACGGTCGCGATCACGGGCACGAACGGGAAGACGACGACGACGGAGTTGATCGAGCGCATGATCAACCACTGCCAGCGCAAGACGATTGCCGCGGGCAACGTCGGCCTGCCCGTGTGTGCGGTCGCGGCGCAGACGCGTGAGTTGGATTTTCTCACGCTCGAGGTCAGTTCATTTCAACTCGAGACGACGCAGTTTTTCCGGCCGTCGGTCGCGGTGTTGTTGAATATCACGCCGGATCATTTGGATCGGTACGCGTCCATGGCGGAGTACGCGCGGGCCAAGGCGCGGATTTTCCTGAACCAGCAGCCGTTCGATTGGGCGATCATTCAGAGCGAGGCACTGGCGCAATTGCAGGCGCTCGGCGTGAGGGTGCCGGCGAAGCTCATCACGTTCAGCGCGACCTCGCGGCAGGCGGATTTGGTGTTCGACCGCGGGTTGCTCACGAGCAAGTTGGATGATTGGTGCGGGCCGTTGCTCAATATGGAAAACGGGCAACTGCGCGGCCCGCACAACGCGGAGAATCTGATGGCCGCGCTCGCGGTCGGGCGCGTGCTGCGCCTGCCGCTGCCGCAGGTGCTCGAGGCGCTGCAAAGTTATCCGCCCGCGGCGCATCGCTGCGAGTGGGTCGCGGAGATCAACGGCGTGCGGTTCGTGAACGACTCGAAGGCCACCAACGTGGACGCGGTGCGCAAGGCGTTGCTCACGATGCCGGCGGGCGAGCGCGGCGAGCCGAACGTGTTTTTGATCGCGGGCGGGCGGGACAAGGGCTGCGATTATCACGATCTCGGACCGTTGCTGGCGCAGCGCGTGAAACACGCCTTTTTGCTCGGCGAGACGCGCGAAAAAATCCGCGCCGCGTGGGGGCTGTTTACTCCTTGCACGGTCGTGGATTCATTGCTAGAAGCAACCCTTGAAGCGGCCAAAAAAGCGTCTGCCGGAGACGTGGTTTTGCTGTCCCCAGCGTGTTCCAGCTTTGACATGTTTCGAAATTATCAACATCGGGGTGAAGTGTTTCGACACGCGGTGAACGACGGGGTGCGCACAATGAATGGTGGTTCGGCGAATCCGAGCCACAGCGGATAGTGGCCGGTCTCGGCGACCGCGGTGGTCGCTGGCGGTGAACGAAAATATTTTTGCGGATCAATTAATAAGAATTTCGCGACACACGGTGGCTGATGCCGTGCGGCGCAGGAGTGTTAGGAACGAAAAAACTGAGTTATGAATATGCCCAACCAACCCGCCACCGAGGGCTCGTTGAACGAGTCCGCGTCCAAGTCCAAATCCAACGTCCGCCTGTTTGTGTTCGTGGTCATTGCTGTCCACGCCATTTTCTTCGCCGGCGTGTTGCTGCAAGCCTGCAAACCGAAGGAGGAACCCAAGCCCGCGCAATTCACACCGTCCACGCCGCCGCCGCTGGATAATCCGCCGCCGCCCGCCTATACCGCATTGCCGCCGGGCGGCCCGCCGCCGATTTCCTTGCCGCCGCCGCCGGTCGCACCGGCGTTTCCGGAGCCGCCGGTTGCCCCCGCGCCGGTTGTGCCCGCACCCATCGCCCCCGCGCCGACGACAACCGCGGCTGATCCCAACGCCGGCCCGAAACAACACGTGATCGCCAAGGGTGACTCGTTCTCGACGCTCGCCAAAAAATACGGCGTGCCCGCGTCCGCCATCACGAAGGCGAATCCCGACGCCAACCCGACCAAATTGAAAATCGGTCAGAAGATCACCATCCCCGCGCCGACCGAAAAGGGAGCGGCGCCGACGGCCCTCAAGACGCCCGGAGCCAAAACGGAAAACGCCGGCGAATACACGGTCAAGTCGGGCGACTCGCTCGGTAAAATCGCCAAGGCGAACAAGACCACGGTCAAGGCGCTCCGTGACGCCAATCATCTCAAGACCGACAAAATCACAGTCGGGCAAAAACTGAAATTTCCCGGCGCGGCCGCGGCTCCCGAGAAATCGGAGAAGTAAACGGCGCGTGTCGGGACGCGGGTGCTGGCGGATTGGCACCCGGAAAATTTTGGGTTGGGTGCAGTCAGCGCCCAGCGCGTGAGGGCGCGCGGGCGCTGACAATTTTCGCAGCGGAATTTGCGGCCTCCGGGCGGGGCCGCGTCTGCGGCGGGTGTTCCCGCAGCGTGGCAACAGCGACAACGAAAGCACGGCGATGAAGCGAGCAACGACATTACTGGTGTTGAGTGCGGGCCTTCTCGTGGCCCTGGGTTTGGTGACGCTGTACAGCGCCGAGAACTACACGCGCGCGCGGCCGTTCACCGTTTCCCCGGGCCAT
>JAYVOY010000066.1:0-2734 GCA_043757645.1 Verrucomicrobiota bacterium | reverse complement strand
TTCGACAGACTGTTGGAAGCTCATTTTCCAGTTGTGCGTAAAATGCCTGTAAACATTGGGTCTTCTGAGGTTTTAGCTGGAATGTGAACTATCCGGGTCAGTGACCATTTTGAACTGCGGAAAACGCCCGCCTTCACCTCATTTGGACGGTGTGAGCCGCCGAGACGGCGGCGGTCCGACTGCATGGTTACGGCTCATCCTCCCGGCCACGGCCCGTGCGTTTGATTGTCCCCATTCCCCTGCCCCGCTGCCATCCCCGTTTGGTGCTTGGTCATTCCCTTGAGCTTTGAACTTTGAGCTTTGAACTTCCGCCCCCCTGCTCCGCATACTTCGCCGATGCGTCGGTTTCGCCCTTTCTTCACTTCAATCATTCGCCCGGTTGCGAACCTCGCGAACACCGCGCTCGTCGCCGCTGGCGTCATCGTCTTCGTGGCTGCGGCCACGCCGTTGAATGCTCAAACCGCGACCAACACCGCGACTGCGACGACCAACGTCGCACCCGCAAATCCCGCCCTACCGCCGCGCCCCAACATTATTTTCATCCTCGCCGACAACCTCGGCCACGGCGACCTCGGCAGTTACGGCCAGCAGCGCATCAAGACACCCAACCTCGACCGTCTCGCCGCCGGGGGGCTGCGCTTCACCCAATGTTACGCGGGCAGCAGTGTCTCCGCGGCCTCGCGCGCCACGCTGCTGACCGGCCTGCACACCGGGCACGGCTGGATTCGCGGCGACGGCGAAGCCTCCCTGCGCCCGCGCGATCTCACCGTCGCGGAGTTTCTGAAAAACGCCGGCTACAAGACCGGCGCGATCGGCCAGTGGGGACTCGGCCCGAGCGGCACGCCGGGCACGCCGGAGCAAAAGGGCTTCGATCAATGGGCCGGTTTTCTCGATGCCCGGCACGCGCGCGATTTCTATCCCGACTTCATCTGGCGCTCTGAAAAAGCCTTCGCTCCCGCCACGAAATTTCCGCTCACGGTCAACGAAGGCGGCCAGCGCCGACTTTACATTCAAGACCTCTTCAGCAACGCCGCGGTGAATTTTCTGCGCCTGAACCAGCCCGACAAATTCAACCGCTTCACCCCCTTCTTTCTCTATCTCGCGTTCCCACTTCCCGGCGGCGGCGACACGCCTGAACAACGCGCGGCCCTCGGCCCGGACACGCCCAACGACGCGCCCTATTCGCGGGAGAACTGGCCCCAAGCCGCGAAGAAACACGCCGCCAAAATCACGCGCCTCGACCACGATGTCGGCCGCGTCCTCGACAAACTCGACGAACTGCGCCTCGCGACGAACACCGTCGTCTTCTTCGCCAGCGATCGCGGTCCGCACGCGGCGGCAGCCAGCAACAACGCGGCCTTCTTCCACAGCACCGGTCCGTTTCGCGCGCCGGAACACGCCTTGCACGAAGGCGGATTGCGCGTGCCGCTGTTGGTGCGCTGGCCCGGCCACATCAAGCCGGGAACCACCAACGCTCACCCGTGCGCGCTGTGGGATTTCTTCCCCACCGCCGCCGAACTCGCCGGCCACGCCGCGCCGAAAACTCTCGACGGCCACTCGCTCGTGCCCGCGCTGCGCGGCAGGCAACCACCTCCGCACCCGCATCTGTATTGGGAAAATCACGCCACCGGTTTCCAACAAGCCCTGCGCCTCGGCGAGTGGAAGGCCATTCGCCCCGCGCCCGACAAACCCCTGCAACTCTTCGACCTCGCCCGCGATCCCCGCGAAGAAAACGACGTCGCCGCCGAGCATCCGGAGGTGGTGAAAAAAATCACCGGCCTCCTCCTCGAAGCCCGCGGCGAGTCGCAACTCTGGCCGGTCAAATCCCGGGCCGAGTGAGCCGACGCCCAGCCGGGGGCTGACCAATCGCATAGCTCGCTATACGATTGGTCACAATGAAACCGGCGCTCCCAGTTCGACCCGAACTCCAAAACTGACTCGCGCGAAGGTCGCGCCAGCGCTACCGGAGCATTCGTTCCGTGCATTTCCCCTGCGGAGTTCAGGTGCAACCGCCCCAGCGGTTTCCCCACCGCGCCAACCGCTGAAACGGTTCTCCTTTCTATGGTGCCCGGACCCCCGGCTGAAGCGGGGTGCCAATGAGAGGAAGAGCCGGTCGCACAAAACCGAGCGGCACCCGGTTCGCTCGCTCGCGCCCGTTCTGACTTGGGTTCGCCGCCGCGTTCCGCCACGATTCGGCCATGCGAAAACTCCGACAATTATTCGACAACAACCACGCGTGGGCGGCGCGCATTCGCGAGCTGGATCCGGAATTCTTTGTCAAACTCTCGCGCCAGCAATCGCCGAACTATTTGTGGATCGGCTGCTCCGACAGCCGCGTACCGGCCAATGAAATCGTCGGCCTCATGCCGGGCGAAGTGTTTGTTCACCGTAATCTTGCCAACGTCGTGGTGCACACCGATCTTAATTGCCTGTCGGTAATTCAGTTTGCGGTTGATGTACTCAAGGTTGAGCACATTATCGTGGTCGGGCATTACGGCTGCGGTGGGGTGCGCGCGGCATTGTTCGGCGACCGCGTCGGGTTGGCAGACAATTGGCTGCATCACATTAACGATGTCGCCGATAAACATCGCACCGCATTAGCCGCGATCGGCCTCACCAACGCAGGCGTCGATCGTTTATGTGAGCTTAACGTGATCGAGCAAGTAGCCCATGTGTGTCAGACCACCATTGTGCGCGACGCGTGGGAACGCGGGCAAGACCTGGCAATACACGG
>JAYVOY010000065.1:0-2735 GCA_043757645.1 Verrucomicrobiota bacterium | reverse complement strand
CCTTCCTGCTTTCCTGATTATTTCCTCCCGTTCGCCATCACCGATTCTCCAAGCGAAACAACGGCTTCAACGGCATCGCGCTCGCGGCGCGCAGGCGGCCCTCGATGATTTGTTCGCGCGTCATGTCCTGCGCGAGCGCGTCGCGCGCGTCCATCGCCTTCTGTTCGCCCTGGCGCGCGGCGAGCGTGAACCATTTGAACGATTCGAGCCGGTTCGCCGCCACGCCGTCGCCGCGCCGATACATCACGCCGAGATTGAATTGCGCGGGCGCGTAGCCTTGGTCCGCCGCCGCACGAATCCATTTCAGCGCCGCCTCGAAATCTTGTTTCACCCCGAGACCCTTCGTGCAAAGCCAGCCCAGGTTCGTCTGCGCCTCGGCATTGCCGGAGGTCGCGGCGGCGGCCCACCATTTTTGCGCGAGCGAATAATCCTGCGGCACCCCCTGCCCCTGCGCGTATGCGGTCGCGAGACGCGTCTGCGCCTCGGGATGCTCCTGCTCCGCCGCCTTCATCAGCCAGCGAATGCCTTCCTCCAAATCGAGCGGAACGCCACGGCCGGCGAGCAAAAACGCGCCGAGTTTGCACTGCGATTCCGGGTCGCCCAACTCCGCCGCCTTGCGAAACCACGTCGCCGCCGCGCCGAGATCCGCGGGCACGCCCGTGCCGAGTTCGTGCATCGCACCGAGATTGTGCATCGCATCGAGGTCGCCGCGCTCGGCGGCGGCGAGATACCATTTGCGCGCCTCGTCGTAATTCTGCTTCAACACCAGGCCCGCCTCATACATCGCGCCAAGATTGAACATCGCGCCCGCGTGCCCGGCCTCCGCCGCCTTGCCCGTCCACTTGATCGCCTCGCTCGGATTTTTCGGCGCGCCCTTGCCGCTGTAGTGCATCCAACCCACCGTGCTCTGCGCGTCCAAATCCCCCTGCTCCGCCTTGATTTTGAGTTCGACAAATTCGGGACTCAACGCGAGCGCGGGCCGCGCCAGCGGCCCGATGCGCCCGCCCGCCACCGCCGCCGTCTGCGCGCGGGCCGATTGCAAAAGCAGCGCCCCAAACAGCAGCGCGACTAGTAAGGATGGTGCGGTGAGCCTCATCAACTTTTCAGCACAATGGGAACGGAACCCGGCCAATGCAATCCAACAGCCGAGCGCGGTGAACTTCTGGCGGTGAGACAAATCTTTTCGACGTTCGCGCAGAGCAAGGTGAATTTCCCGCGTCCCGTGCGTGCGAAAGCGCCGTCGCCGCTGCGCTCTGCCGGCGCAGTACAAAACGCGCGCCGCCTTTTTTGTACTGCGGTGGCAGAGCGCAGCGGCGACACCGCTTTCGCCAACCCGCGACTTGAGTTTCGCGGCACGTCGCATCGCTCCACCACAGGTTTCCGCCCCACGTCGTCCCGTTGTACTTGCGTCTTCACCAATCCCTTCACCCCCCGCTCTTTTCCGCAGGCGGCGCCCCGGCCGTCACCCGCGCCAATTGCCCGCACGCCGCTGCGATGTCGCCACCCAGTGAATACCGAATCGTCACGCGAAAACCCGCTTCCCGCAGCGCCGCCGCGAACTCCGCGCGCCGCGCCGGTGCGGTCGCGACGAACTCCGCCGGACCCTGCGTGGGATTGTACGGAATCAAATTCACGTGCGCCTTCAGTCCGCGCAGAAACTCCACCAGTGCCGCCAGATCGGCGTCGCTGTCGTTGATTCCGCGCAGCAGCAAATACTCGATCAACGGCACCTCGCCTTGAATCGCCGTCACTTCGTCGAGCGCCGCGCGCAACGTGGCGAGCGAATACCGCCGCGCCACCGGCATGAGTTTCTCGCGCACCTCCGCCCGCGCGCTGTGCAAACTGAGCGCCAGCCGCAGCCGCGGAAACCGCGTCGCGCACCGCACCAGCGCATCCGCGATCCCGACCGTCGAGACCAGCACGCGCCGCTGGTCAAAGTTTAATCCCTCCGTTGCGCCGAGTTGCTCGAGCGCGCGATACAACTCGGCCTCATTGTGAAATGGCTCGCCCATGCCCATGAACACGAGGTTTCGCACCTGTCGTTGTTCCCCGCGCAGCAGTTGGTTCGCCCGCGTGACTTGATCGAGCATTTCCGCCGCGGTGAGATTGCGGCTCCAGCCGAGTTTGCCCGTCGCACAAAATTCACACGCCGCCGCACAGCCCGCCTGCGTCGAGAGGCACAACGTCGTGCGTCCGGTGGCAATGCGCAGAATCACCGCCTCGATCAACTGACCCGTGCGTGTTTTGAAGAGCAGCTTGGTCGCACCGTCGCGCGCGGAGTCCTGCCGCGTGGCCAGCGTCAACGGATGAAACTCCACCTCGCGCGCGAATCGCGCCGCGGCGTCCGCGGGCAATTCCCCCAACGCCTCCGCCGCCTCGCGCTGCTTCTTGTGGAACACCGTGCGCAGCCGCCGCAGCCGATGCGGATCGAGCTTGCAGCGTCGCGCCAGCTCGTTGAGGCCCGCGTGATCGTGGACGCTGATCATGCGCCTGCACCGGGCGCGCCCGCGGGTTTTGTCAGCGGCACCTCGTGATATTCCAGCGCCCATTCGCGCATGAACCGCACGCGCGTCGGCCGCACGCGATAGACGATCAACGCCGGATTATCGAGCGACCCGAGATACCCGCGCAGTAGTGGATTCGCCGCCCAGATTTCCTCCAGCAACGGCCGCTCCGTCACGATCTCCGCGACCCCGGAGATGCGCACCTGATCGTGCTGCTCATCGACGTAGCAC
>JAYVOY010000064.1:0-10138 GCA_043757645.1 Verrucomicrobiota bacterium | reverse complement strand
ATGGGAAAATTTTCCGATCACTGGCTGGAGCTGCGGCGGCGGCTGGTCTGCGACACAGCCGCGCTCCGAGGGCGATTGCGTCGGGCGAATCGCGCCTTCGTTCCCGCAGTTGATTTGTGCGCCTCGCTGCCGTTAAAATGGGGACAAGTTTAGGTGGCCCATGAAAAAAATCCTCCTCGCAATTTTGCTGCTCGCGAACCTGCCCGGTGTGGCGGCGGAACCGCCCGCCACCATTTTGGAGATCGCTCCCGAACTCGGCCCCGCACCGCTCGCACCAGATCCCGCGCTCCTGGGCAGCCTGCTGCGGCGGATGATCCAACCAATGGGATTAACGGGCGACTACAGCGTGACGACCACCAACCGCGAGGAGTCGCGGCGGCTCTTCAACGCGGTGTATTCGGCCTCGCAAGGTGTGGCGTTGGACTGGACGGGGACCATCGCCGGTTGCGCGGCGGGTGACACTTCCGCGGCGGCGAAGGACGCGACCCTGCGGCGGATAAATTTTTTCCGCGCGATGGCGGGGCTGCCTTCGTCCACGTCGTTTGATGCGATCTTCAATGCCAAATCGCAGGAAGCCGCGCTGCTGATGAGTGCGAACAACAGCCTCAGCCACACGCCGCCGAACACCTGGCACTGCTACACGGCCAACGCCGCGACCGCCGCAGCCAACGCGAATCTCGCACTGGGCAACTCCGGACCGGTGGCCATTGACGCCTACATTCGCGACCACGGAACGGGCAACGCCGCGCTCGGTCATCGGCGTTGGATATTCTATCCGCAGACCCAGATGTTCGGCACCGGCGATGTCGCGGCCTCGGGTACCAATTCGTCGGCGAACGCCTTGTGGGTCTTCGACTCGCATTACGGCGGCCCGCGGCCCGTGGTGCGCGATTCGTTCGTGGCGTGGCCGCCGCCGGGCTACGTGCCGTATCCGGTGGTTTACAACCGTTGGTCGTTCTCCCAGCTCGCGACGGACTTCAGCGGCACCACGGTGACGGTGACCTCGAATGGCGTGCCCATCGCCGCGCCCCTCGAACCGCTGGCGTCCGGCTACGGCGAAAGCACGATCGCGTGGCGTCCGGGAAATTTGAGCGCGGATTCGACGCAATCCTACGCCAAGCCCGCCGCCGACACGGTGTATCAGGTTTCGCTTACGAACGTGGTCATCAATGGGGTGCGGAGCAATTTCACTTATCGCGTCACCGTTTTCGATCCCGCGACGAAAGGCCCGGACTCGGTCGAGCCAGTCGTCAGCGGTGCGGACACGGTTCTCGCGGGTGTGCCGAGCGCCTTCACGTTCAACCCGGTTCCCGCGGCGACAGCCTACCAACAAAGGTTCAGCGGGCGCACGGCGCTCACGACCACCGATGGCGCGGAGAACGGCGCGGCGGGAATGGTGCTCAACACGGCGAATGACTACGCGGTGCTCACGAATTCGCTGCGGGCCAGCGGCTCGTTTGCGTGGCATCTCGCGCATCACTCCTCGGGGACGGCCCAGTATCTTCAGATCAACCGCACGATTCTCGTCCGCACGAATGCGCAGGTGAGATTTCAGAGTCGGCTGGGCTTTGCCAGCCCGGCGCAATTCGCCAAGGTGCAATTGTCCCAAGACGGGGGCATCTCGTGGCAGGATATTTTCAGCAAGACCGGAACGGATTCAGCGGGGGACAGCGGCTTCACGCTCCAGACAGTTTCCTTGAACAGTTTCACCGGACGCTCGGTGGTCGTGCGTTTCGCCTACACCTATGACAATTCGACTTATTACTACTCGGGTTCGAGCACGGGCACGGGTTGGTACATCGACGACATCGGTTTTTCGAACTGCGACGAACTGACCGCCAGCACGCTGACGGATCTCGCGACAACCGCTGCGAGCGCGACACCCGCCAGCCCGGGCAGCTACGCGCTGGAGATTCGCCCGGTGGTGTTCGGCGCGTTCTATCTCGATTGGGGGCCGGCGAAGCTGTTCGCGGCCGTGGTGCAATCCAGGATTGTGACAATCGCGGCGGCTTCCGGCGGCGCGACGTTACTGCTGAAGAAGGCGGACAACTCCGCGTTCGTCGCCGGTGACGCCGCTTTTTTTCAAATCGAGACAACGTCCAGTCTTTTCACTCCAACGTGGTCCCCGCTAAACGCAGCGCCGGTTTTTTCCAACGGCTTTCTCAATGTAACGGACCTCCTCACGCCGCTGGCACCCGCAAAATTTTACCGCGTTCGCTCGAAGTGAATTGCGGATGGGAAACCGCTGAAGCGGTTAAACGGTGGGTTCGGTCGCAGACACCCGGCTGAAGCCGGGTGCTAACGAGAGGGACTCCGGGACGCAAGAAACTGCTCTCCGCGCGGTTAAAACACGGATCGCGCTTGTCACAGCGCCGACTCCGTCCCTCACGAACCACGATTGGAATTTGAAACTTCCCTTGAGCTTAACCGTAACGACGCAGTGGTAGGACCGCCGCCGTCTCGGCGGCTCACGGCGTGGGAAAGTTCGAGGGGGGCAAATTGTCCGCGAGCTTTTGGTTCCCTATTCAGGGAGCACTTTGGGCTGCGGAAAAATTCGCGCCCTCGCCCCGTTTGGACGGTGTGAGCCGCCGAGACGGCGGCGGTCCGACTGCATCGTTACGGCTTTGAGCTTGGGCATTTGAGCGTCGCTCACCGCAAGCGATTCGTCTCGCCACGCCCCTTTCACCGGCCTCGCGCTGGCAGATCACCGCACGCGCAGCTTGTTGTGATGCCGCACATCCGCGACGAACAACTGCAACTTCAACCACGCGCTACGCATTCCGCGCGCGGGTTTCACCGAGGCCGCACCGCGCTGGGGCAGCGCGTCGCAGTTCGTGGTTGGCGCGCCGTTGCCGTTGCCGAGGGCGTCGGGAGTTGCGCGGGCCGGGCGTTGATCGAATCGGGGCTTCATCCGTGAATCCTGTTTGGCCCGGCCTTTCCCAAACACCCCGCCGCCTTCATCGCTTCACGATTTTGGCGAACCTGCGAGGCGGGCGAAGTACCCGCGGCTATCCAATAAGTCGGCAGGCCCAACGCGCTCCTTAACCGTAACCATGCAGTTGGCGGACCGCCGCCGTCTCGGCGGCTCCCAGCGTGGGAAGTCCGCGCGGGCCATCGGGTTTGCCGATTCGCTTCCGTCGTCGAAGCCGTCGCAGTCCAGACAGATTCCCCGTAGGAGACGACGTGAGGAGTCTCGCTTCCGACTGCGCGCGCCCACCGGAGAGTTTGACTGCCCGTGAACAAACGGTAACGGTGCGGCCAGCGGAAGGAACCGTTGCGCAGCAAATGACCGACCTCAACCCAGTGTAACCCACCCAACCGAGGCTGAACCTCATGGCAGACCAGAAGCATCTCGAAATCCTCAAGCAGGGAGTCTCGGCTTGGAACCAATGGAGGGAAGGCAACCCCGTAATTGACCCCCTCCTCTCCGACGCGGACCTTTCCCGCGCGGACCTCACCCGCGCGGACCTCTTCCGCGCGAACCTCTCCCACGCGGACCTCACCGGCGCGGACCTCTCCCACGCGGACCTCTTCGACGCGAACCTCTCCCACGCGAACCTCTCCCACGCGAACCTCATCAGCGCGGACCTCTCCCGCGCGGACCTGTCCGGGGCGAACTTCTCTGACGCAGTGTTACATGAAACCGTCTTTGGGAACACCCATTTGTCCAAGGCCAAAGGTTTGGAAACGTGCGTGCATCGTGGCCCTTCCACGATTGACCTGCGCACGCTTCAGCAGTCTTGGCCCTTGCCCGAGGTGTTCCTGCGCGGCTGCGGGTTGCCGAAGGACTTCATCACCTACCTGCCTTCGTTCCTGAACCAGCCCATCCAGTTCTACTCGTGCTTCATCAGTTACGGTCACGCGGACAAAGCCTTCGCCCGGCGCTTGCACGACACCTTGCAGGGGCGCGGCATCCGCTGCTGGCTCGACGAGCATCAGCTCCTGCCCGGCGACCACATGCACCGGGCGGTGGATGAAGCAGTGCGGCTGTGGGACAAGGTGCTGCTGTGCTGCAGCAAGGACTCGCTGCACAGTTGGTGGGTGGACAAGGAACTCCAGAAGGCGCTTCAGAAAGAGGAACGGTTGTTCAAGGAGCGTGGCAAGCCGGTGCTGGCCATCATCCCGCTGGATTTGGACGGCTATATGTTTGACCCGCAGTGGACCGACTGGAAGCAGCAGCACGTGACCGAGCGGCTGGCGGCAAACTTCCAAGGCTGGGAGAAAAGCAACAAGAAGTTCGACGCCGAGTTCGAGAAGGTGGTCAAAGCCCTCCGCGCTGATGACGGCGGCCGGGCGAAGCCGCCCCGGTCCAAGCTCTGACCGGCCGTCCTGTCGAAGTAAACCCGCCCGCCCCAAGGTTCACACTGGCGGACGAACGCCAGCCCCTCTCCCAGCGGGAGCGAACCAACGGCCCGCCAAAAGCCGCGATGGGTGCCCCGGAACCAACGCTGGTAGGGCGCGGTGTCCTCACCGCGCCGCGCCGCGGGGAGCGCACGCCGCTGGCGTGCCGTTTTCGGCGGCCCGCCGAAAACTTCGTTCCACTCACTTTTCTGCGCGGAGAAGAAAGTTAGAACTGGGACACGATGGTTTGGGCGGGCCGCCCAAACCCGCACGCGGGCCGCGTGCGCTCCACCCCGCCGCCGTCTTCGCCTCATGGTTTCGGCGGGCCTGCGAGGCGGGCGAAATACCCGCGGCTATCCAAGAGATCGGCGGGCCGGCCACTCTCCACAATACGGCCCTCCTCGAGCACGAAAACCTTGTCCATCTGCCGCACCGTGCTCAGGCGATGCGCGACGACAATCGTCGTTCGCCCGCGCATCAACTCCTGCAAGCTCTCGACCACCAGCGCCTCGCTTTCGCCGTCGAGCGCGCTCGTCGGCTCGTCGAGCAGCAGGATCGGCGCGTCCTTGAGAAACGCCCGCGCCAGCGTGAGGCGCTGCTTCTCGCCCACGCTCAACCGCGCCGCGCCATCGCCCACCACGGTCTCAAACTGCCGCGGCAATTTGCGAATAAATCCATCCGCATTCGCGCGCCGCGCCGCCGTCTCGATTTCCGCCAGCGTCGCGCCGGGCCGGCCCAGCGCGATGTTTTCCGCGACCGTCGTCGGCAGCAAAATCGGCTCCTGAAAAACCACCGCGATCTGCCGGCGCAAATCGCCGAGCCGCAACGCGCGCAAATCCACGCCGTCCAACCGCACGCAACCCGCCGCCGGATCGTAAAAGCGCGGCAACAAATACAGCAGTGTCGTCTTGCCCGCGCCGCTCGGCCCGATGAGCGCGACCGATTCGCCCGCCGCCACTTCGAGACTCAATTTGCGCAACACCGCGCGCTCCGGCGTGTAGCCGAAGACCACGTTCTCCAAGCGCAGCGCGCCTTTCACGACGAGCGGTTCGTCCGTGCCCGGTGCGGTTGCGCGCGGTTCCGCATCTCGCACTCGCGTGTCCGCGTTCGCCCGCCCGGCGACGGCGCGCGCGTTCTCCGTTTCGCGCACGTCCGGCTGCGTGTCCAAAATCTCGAACACCCGTTCCGCGCTCGCGCCCGCGCTGGCAACGGTCGCGCCCACATTCGAGAGCTGGCTCAACGGCTCGAAAAGCTGCGCCAGATACGCGAGAAAAATCAGCAGCTCGCCGGTGGATAATTCGCCGCGCAACACCTCGCGCGCCCCGCACCACACCAGCGCCGCCGTGCCCGCTCCGAACACGAGCAGGATCATCAAGCCATACAAAACCTCCCAGCCGTGCTGCGCCAGGCGCGCGCCCCGCGCCAGCAGCGTTTGCGCGTGGAACCGCTCGCTCGCCTCGGCCTCGCGCGTGTAACTCTGGTTCAACGCCACCGCGCTGATTCCCTGTTGAACCAACGTCGTCACGTGACTGTCCGCGCGCTGCGCCACCGCGCTGCGCTTCCCCATTTTCTTCCCGAAAAATTGGACGCTCACCACCAGCAGCGGCACGGTCAGCAACGCCACGCCCGTCAGCGTCACGTTCAAGCGCCACATCACCCACACCATCAGCCCGAGCGAGATCGACGCCGCGAGCAGCGTCACGACGCCCTGCTGAAACAAGGTCTGGAACGCGAAGGAATCCCACGCCGCGCGATGAATCAGTTCGCCGCTGTTCTGGCTTTGATGAAACCGCAGCGACAAGCGTTGCAGCCAGTTGAAGACCTCGTTCCGCACGCGCGCCAAGCCGCGCAGGCCGATGTTGATGGAAATGAAATTGTGCGCCGCGCTCAGGACTCCTTGCAGCGCGTGCAACGCAAGCACCAGCGCGCCGAGCACCGCGATCTGCGCGCCCTGGTCACCCGCGGGCAACCAGCGCGCGAGCCAGGCGGGCATGACTTTTTCGCCGAGCACGCAATCGACGATCAACGCCAGCGGCCACGGCTTCAACAGATTCGCGCCCGTCGCCAGCACCATCAGCAGGAACACGCCGCCCAGCAGCGGCAGTTCCGGTCGAAAATAATGCAGCGCCCGACGCAGGGTTTTCACGCCCGCGGACGCTAGCGGCGGCCTCGGGGTGACGCGAAATAATTTCCACCGCCGGGATTCGAGTGATCGAAGATTGCCGCCGCGCCCGGCGCGAAACGGCGCGCGGGCGTTGTTGGGGGGCGCCGGCCCGCGCGCCGGATCGGAGGTCGGCGCTCCGCGGCCAACGGCATTTCACCCCAAAATTCTTGCGCCACCGGTGCCGGCGGCGGAGCTTGGCGCGCGATGAAAGTGCTGCCGATTCAGTTCGGGATCGAGACGGAGATTGGGATCGCCCGCGATGGCGAGACCGACCTCGATGTGGTGCTGGAATCGATCGCGCTGGTGCGCAGCGTGAAGTCGCCGGGGGTGCTGATGCGCTGGGATTACGGGAGCGAGGATCCGCACGCGGACAGTCGCGGCTTTCACGTGGCGGAACTGCGGCAGGACACGGACGAGGCGAATTATTTCGATCAGGACGCGCGGCGCGAATTGAGTTTCGCCGAGATTAAAAGCGACGTGGTGCTCGCGAACGGGGCGCGCTTTTACAACGACCACGCGCATCCGGAATACTGCACGCCGGAGTGCGGGACGCTGGCGGAATTGGTCGCGCATGACCGCGCGGGGGAACGGATTCTCGCGGCGTGCGCGCGGCGGTTGTCGGAGGAGCGCGGCGCGGCGGTGCGGCTGTACAAAAACAACACGGACTTCGCGGGGCACAGTTACGGGTGTCACGAGAATTATCTGCTGCCGCGGTCGCTCGCGTGGGAGCGGCTGGCGCAGGGGGTGATGGCGTTTTTGGTGACGCGGCAGATTTACGCGGGCGCGGGGAAATTTGCGCTCGAGGCGGAGGATCGGTTTGTCGCGCCGGGTTTTCAAATCGCGCAGCGCAGTGATTTTTTCAGCGAGTTGCAGAGCGTCGATACGATGCAGCGGCGCCCGCTGGTGAACACGCGCGACGAGCCGCACGCGGACCCGCGGTGGTTCCGACGGTTTCATGTGATCATCGGCGACGCGAACATGGCGCCGTTCGCGACGCGGCTGAAGGTGGGCGCGACGGCGCTGGTGCTGGAGGCGCTGGTGCGCGAGCCGAAGCGCGACTGGCCGCGGCTGGCGGAGCCGCTGGCGGCGTTGCCGGCGATTTCGCGCGACTTGAATTTCAAGTGGGAGCTGTGGCTCGCGGGGCGGCGGCCTTCGACGGCGCTGGCGGTGCAGCGCGAGTATTTGGCGGCGGTGCGCGAGTTGTGCGATTTGGAGTCGCCGGAAAAAGCGGCGCTTGTGGCGGACTGGGAAACGGTGTTGAACGATCTCGAAGCGGACGTGATGCGCTGCCGGAACCGGCTCGATTGGGTGGCGAAGCTGGCGTTGATCCGGGAATTTCAGGCGGTGGAAAATCTGCCGAAAGACGATCCGTGGCTGCGGAGTTTGGATCTCGAATATCACCGGCTCGATGCGG
Source organism: Verrucomicrobiota bacterium (assembly GCA_043757645.1). Classification (GTDB taxonomy): domain Bacteria; phylum Verrucomicrobiota; class Verrucomicrobiia; order Limisphaerales; family BJHT01; genus BJHT01. The sequence goes on along the minus strand of JAYVOY010000064.1, from coordinate 2,219 downwards.
CGGAGGGCTTGTATTACGGCCTCGAACAGAGCGGCGCGATGCTGGGCGTGCCCGACGAAGAGAGCGTGGCGACGGCCTTGCGCGAGCCGCCGCGGAGCACGCGGGCGTATGTGCGCGGGCGGTGCATTCAGAAATTTCCGAACGAGGTCATCTCGGCGCAGTGGGATCACGTGACGCTGCGCGGGGCGGACGGGCCGCTGAAAATTTCGTTGCTGGAATTGTTCGCGCCAGCGGAGGTGCGGCGTTACGCTGCGGCCGTTGATGCGGCGGTTTCGCCGGATGATTTGCGGAACCGGTTGTGGATGTAGCGCGCGTTCAAATTGGAAACAGCCTAGTTATGCCTGACCAAGCCCAGAAAACCCGCCCTGTGAATCCCGGCCCCGGCGGTGGCGGCGGCGACGGCCCCGCGGCGCCGAAGGTGGACAAACCCAACACGGACGAGCTGCTCAAGCGCATGCGCAAGGTCGATCCCGACCAGGCCAAGCGGTATCGCCAGCGCACCGGCCAATGAGCGCGCCCGCCCCGATTGCCGGTGATTTTTTCTCGCTGCTCGCCGCGCACCATGTCGCGCCGCTGCGGCTCGAGGCGAACGCGAACGCGCCGGTGCAATTGCAGGCGACGACGGTGTTCGGCTTTCATTTCGCGGGCGGCGTGTTGATGGCGGGCGACCGGCGCGCGACGGCGGGAAACGTGATCGTGACGGATCGCGTCGAGAAGGTGATCGAGATCGATTCCACATCGGTGCTGGCGATTGCGGGCGTGCCGGCGACGGCGTTCGAGATGGCGCGGGCGCTGCAAACTTCCTTCGAGTATTACCGGCGCAGCCAATTGCAGCGGCTGAGTCTGCCGGCCAAGGTGCGCGCGCTGGCGCGGTTGTTGCGGGAGAATTTGCCGATGACGCTGCAAGGGGTGGGCGTGGTGGTGCCGCTGTTTGCGGCGCTGGATTTCTCAGTGACGCCGCCGCGGCCGCTGGTGTTTTTTTACGATCCGCTGGGGGCGCAGTTCGAGGCGGTGGGTTACGCGGCGTCGGGTTCGGGTTCGGGTTCGATTCGCAGTGTGTTGAGTTATCAGGAGCAGTTCGGCCAGCCGCGGCCGTCGCAGATGAACGCGCGCGAGGCGGTGCAGTTCGCGCTGCGGTTGTTGATGGTGGCGGCGGAATTTGACTCGGCGACGGGCGGGGTGAATCCGGCGGCGAAGAATTTCGCGACGTTGAAAATTCTCGATGCCGCGGGCGTGCGGACCATTTCGGACGCGGAACAAGCGGAGTATCTCAAAGCATGACCGAGGAACCTTATCGCTGGCTGGAGGCGGTCGCCAACCGCCGGGAATATGTGCGCGAACAGCTCAAGGGCGGCTCGCCGGTGTTCGCGGCGTCGCTGCCGGCGGGCGTGCTGCTGCTGGGCGTGGGCAGTGGAAATTCCAAGGTGTTTGAATTGTTCGACCGCCAGGCGCTCGCGGGGCTGGGGCATCCGGCGGACCTCGAGAAAATCCGGCAGGCGGCGATCGATGCGGCGCACGTCGAGGGATTCACGCGCGCGCCGGAGGATGTGAGCATGAGGCGGCTGGTGAGTTTTGGGTTGAGTCCGCAGCTCAAGGTGAATTTTGAACAGATTTTCACCGCGCCATTTTTGGTGGAATTGCTGTTGGTGGAATTGGGGAATGAACCGGCGGCGGACGTGATTTTCCGGCTGCATTTCGATGGCGCGTATCAATTGCAATCCGGCGGCGTCGGACTCGCGGCGAGTCAGGCGGAGACGGAGGACGAGTGCCGCGCGTGGCTGGTGCGCGAACTGGCGGGCAAGTCGGAGCGGCGCGACGTGGCGGACGGGTTGTTGCAGGCGTGGTGGGCGCTGGGTGAGCGGCGGGCGTTCAACGCGACGCTGCCGCCGGTGACGGAGCGGCAGGCGGGCTGGCGCGCGGCGGTGGCGGGCAAGACGATTGAACTCGGCTGGCTCGCGCGGACTGGGCCGCGCGCGGCGCGCTACGAGCCGTTGACGCTGGCGCAGGTGGGGTTGGGGTGAGGACGGCGGTTGGGGGCGGGAGTTTTTTCAATCGCGAATGAAGACGGGATCAATATGCGAGATTGGAATCGGGAGTGGGCGCTTGGGTTGTCGCCGCGAATGACCAGCGAATGGGGACAGGCGAATGGCGAGGGGATTTTATCTTCGGGATCACGGGGATTTCGAGCGACTCGAAATGAATCGGCCGGTGACGGACCG
>JAYVOY010000063.1:0-2741 GCA_043757645.1 Verrucomicrobiota bacterium | reverse complement strand
GAGCGCGGCTGTGTCGCAGACCAGCCGCAGCAACCCCGACGCCGTGGCACGGCGGGAAAACTCCCGCCGCCGGGCCAGGGCAACCGGCTGCGGCTGGTGCTGCGCACACAGCCGCGCTCCGGCACGGCAAACTCGCGGGGGCAGTGTCCAGATGCGCCTGCTGCCAACGGCGGTCGAAAAATGACACGAGGTCTCGATTGCCCGGATTGCCCGCAAGCCCGCATTGGCGCACGCCTCCCCGAGCGTGGGGGGAACAACTCGCGGTCCAGCTCCGTTCGGAACACCGCTTGGCGCCGGTCACCGCGATTCATCACCTGATAAACCGCGTCGGATACTGCACCCCAACTTGCGCGACACATGCCGAACTTCAGAACCAACACCTGCCGGTCATGTGACGGGAATGGCCGCGTTCTCTCTCCTTTCCCGGAGCGGTGTGTGCTTGACGGAGAGGGCCAGTCACAATACGTAGATTGGCCATGCAATCTACTGTGAACATCACCGAGGCTCAGGCCCAGCTTCCCAAGCTGGTCCGTTCCCGCTCGATCCGCGGCATCACCCGCCACGGGGAAACTGTTTCCTTTCTCGTCCCGCGCGAGCGCATGGAAGCACTCTTGGAAAGCATGGAGATTCTCGCCAATCCCAAGGCCGTCGCCGCCCTCCGCCGGGACCAATCCGGGCGTGGCCGCTACCTCGCCCTCGCCGAAATGGAGCGCCGCCTGGATGAAGACCCGCGTTGAAGTGGAGGTGGAGGTGCTGGAATTCATCGCCAGCCTCGCGCCCGAGCCACGCCGACGGCTTCGCCTGGGCCTTCGCGGGCTGGAGCGCGACGCGGGTGATTTGCAGGCGTTGGAGGGAAAGTTGGAAGGCTACTGGCGGCTCCGTGTGGGTGATTATCGGGTCGTCGTGCGCTACTTCTTGCGCACTGGCCAGCGGGTTTGCCGGTGTGTGTTCACCGAGCGCCGGGCCACGGTTTATGAAGTCTTCGAGGCGCTGCTGATGGAGCGGCTCCACCGTGAGGATTGACCAACGCCCCTTGGGGAAACGCTGAACCAAGCGCCGGAACCACTAACTGGCACTAATGGACACTAATGGAAGCAGGGCCACCGGGTTGGGCGGTTAGTGCTGGTTAGTGTTCATTAGTGGTTAAATCAGCGCTTCCTTAGGCGAAACAGTGTCAATAGTGAGGACTGACCCGAATGGCCCTTACGGGACGCACGGTTTCCCGCTGACACGCCGGGTGAACTCGGAAAGACTGCGCGCACGCAACAAACATGGCGAACCGCTACGATCATCTCACCAAGGACGAACTCGCCCGCTTGCTCGAAGCGCGCGACCGGCGCGACGCCACGCGCTTCGGCCTCGTGTGGGAGGCGAACGAGATTGACCGCGACAAGGCCGTTAATTCCGACTTCGTGGCGCTCGACCTCGTGCCCGAGCACAGCGCCGGAGCCGCGCCGTGGCGCAATCTCATCATCGAGGGCGACAACTTCGACGCCCTGCGCTACCTGCGCATGACCCACGCGGGCCGCGTGAAGTGCATCTACATCGATCCGCCCTACAACACGGGCAACCGCGACTTCGTCTATAACGACCGCTTCGTGGATGTGAACGACGCGTGGCGGCACTCGGTGTGGTGCGAGTTCATGTATCAGCGCCTCCTGCTCGCGAAGGATTTGCTCACGCAGGACGGGGTGATCTTTGTGTCGATTGATGACAATGAGATCGCAGCGCTGCGGCTGCTGATGCTCAAGGTCTTCGGCGAAGCCAGCTTCGTCGCCACCTGCATCTGGCAAAAGCGCTACTCGCGGGAGAACCGCGGAAGCATCGGCGACGCGCATGAATACGTGCTCGTCTATGCGACGCATCCCGAGGTCTTTCAGGAAAAGTGCGGGCGCATTCCGCTGATGGAAAAGCAGCTATCGCTTTACAAGAATCCGAACAACGACAGTCGCGGCGCTTGGCAGAGCGTCTCGCTTACCGCGCAAGGATTCCGACCGAATCAGATGTATGAAATTGTCGCTCCCAATGGGCGACGACATCGGCCACCGGAGGGATCATGCTGGAAGGTGGTCGAGCCGGAATACCAAAAGCTCGTTAAAGTTAATCGGATTTGGTTTGGGAAAGATGGAAACGGGGTGCCGCGCAGAATGCACTTCTTGTCCGACGCGGAGGGACTCGTTCCGTGGACTTGGTGGCCGCATGAAGAAGTCGGCCACACCGACGAGGCCCGAAAAGAAATCCGCGAGTGGCTGGACACGCAGACCGCTTTTGAAACTCCGAAACCTGTCCGTCTCATCGAGCGCATTCTCCAAATCGCCAACGGCCCGGACGACCTGATCCTCGACTTCTTCGCCGGCTCCGGCACGACGGCGCACGCCGTCCTCAAGCTGAACGCGGAAGACGGCGGGCGGCGGCGTTTCATCCTCGTCTCAAGCACCGAGGCCACCGCCGCCGAGCCGGACAAAAACCTCTGCCGCGACGTGTGCGCGCGGCGCGTCCGGCGGGTCATCGAAGGCTACGGCGACACGCCCGGCCTCGGCGGCGCTTTCGCCTACCTGCGCACGCGCCGCCTCGCGCCGGGGCGGCTCGTGGAGATCGAGCACGCGCAGGTGTGGACGGCGCTCCAGATGATCCACCGCGAGACGCTGGAGCCGTTTGTGTCCGCCGATTTTCTCCGCGCAGGCGATGACGAATCGGCGCTCATTTACGTTCCGCGCTTCGCCACGGCACTTGTGCCCGCG
>JAYVOY010000062.1:0-10149 GCA_043757645.1 Verrucomicrobiota bacterium | reverse complement strand
GCGCGTCGGCGATCGCCAGCCCGACGGGCGCGGGCGCGGTGAGGTCGGCGGGAAGTTTGGCGGTCCACTCGAGGGCGGGCGCGGCGAGCTGGCTGGCTACGAGCCATTGAATCATCGCCGCGAGCGTGTCGGGGCGTTCGCGGGATTTTTCCTGAAGACGCTGGAGCAAGTCGGGAAACGCGGGCGGGTCGGCGAGGCGCGCGACGGTGAGGCACAGAAGCAGGTCGGGGAACTCGGTGGCGGGATCGGCCTGAAGTTTCGCGGCCAGCGTGCGGGCGCGCGGGAGATCGTCGCGGCGGAGGGCGTCGGAAACGAGGACGCTCAGGGCTTGAACCGGTTGCGAACCGCCCTCGCTCATGCGTTCGAGCGTGGCGTAGGCCTGCTGGACTTTGTTCGATTGGGAGGCGAACAACTGCGCTTTCGCCAGATTGAGTTGGAGCGTTTCATTTTCCGGCGCGGTGGCGAGCGCGGCCTGCCAGTGGGCCTCGGCTTCGTCAACGCGGCCGTCGTTGAAGCTGAGGACGCCGGCGATTTCGTGGAATTGCAGGGAGTTGCGCGCCGCGTCGGGGAAGCGGTCGAGCACTTTGCGGGCGGTGGCGAGGTCGTTGAAACGCAGCGCGGTGTAGGCCCAGCGGTGGAGATTTTCGACGCGGTTCGGTTCGAGCAGCGCGACGCGCGAACGCCAGAGGATGGCGTCGCGGGCGTTGAGCAGTTCGGCAAGCTCGGCCATGACGCGCGTGGCGGGGACGTTGCCGTCGTTGAGTTGCAGCGCGCGGCGAGCGGCGACAATGGCGGCGGCGTATTTTTTTTCCCGCAGCAATTTCTCGGCTTGGGCGACGACGGAGGCTTCGCGGTAATGACGGATGGCGGCGCGGCCCTTCCATTTGTAGCCGCCCGCCGCGAGCGCCAGCAACGCGAGCGCAAGGAGGGTGCGAAAGGTCCAATACGACCAGAGCGAGGGCTTGGGCGGGCGAGCGGCGGGCGCGGGAAGCGGCGCGGGGCCGGGAGTGGGGTTGGAACCTGCGAGCATAGGGACTAGCTGGCGGCGAGGCTAGAGCGTCGGCGCAGAAACGCAAGCGCGGCCCCGGTGGCGGCGGCGCGGCGCGCGGGGAGCGGCGGTGTTGGGGGAAGTGGTTCCATCAAGGTTGGGGGAAGCATCGGCAGAAAGCGGCGGGGAATTGAGCAGGGCAGGAGCGCGGCTGTGTGCGGAGCACCAGCCGCAGCGCGCGGCCAGCCCGACTGCCACAGAAATTTTCCCCGGCCTCGGCAAAACGCGGCTGCTGCGGCTGGTCTGCGACACAGCCGCGCTCCGGAGGCGTCGCGGGCTTGTGTGCGCGCCCGAATCGGCGTTGGAATGGAGACCGCGTGGAAAAATCATTGCACACATTTTGTCGGCCTGCGGACCGGCGATTCGGAAAACCAACTTGTTTCCATTGGCTGCCCTCGTGCCCATGATTTTCGTTCGCCGCATTTCACGTCCTGTTCGTCTCGTGCTCGCGGGACTGGTTCTACCGCTGGCCTACGTCGCGGCTTGGTGCGCGTGGCGGACACCCAATCCCGCGCGGTGGCCGGAGAGATTTCACGCCGACGCCCAGACGCGCGCGTGCCGTGCGACGCTGCGCGAAATCGACATCGCGATTCAGGAGTGGGCCTGGGAAAACCACGCCGCCAATCCGCTCGCCGTTCCCACCGAGATCATTCGCGACCGCCTCCGAGGTTTGCACGTGCCGGCGTGTCCGGCGGGCGGCGCTTACGCGATCGGCACCGTCGCGGAGCCGCCGCGGTGCAGCGTTCACGGCACGGGACTTTGATTTGTCCGTCCCCGAGTCGCCTTGGTTGCCGTTCGCCGCCGGCGTGAATAGCCGTTCGTCAGCAAAGTCGAATTCCCCCGTTACGAGGCGGATTCCACAACGGGGGTCCGCGTCGCACACGCAGAAAAACAACCAACCCAAGAGAAATTATGTTCAGCAAAATGTCCCTGTTCAGCCTGCTCGCCGCCGTCGCGCTCGTCGCGACCACCACCCAAGCCGCCGACACCAAGCCGGCCGCCGCTCCCGAGAAGGGCAAGGAAGCCGCGCCGCGGCCTTACCCGTTCAACGGCAAGATCGACAAGGTGGACGACGCCGCGAAGAGCTTCAGCATCACGGGCAAGGAAAAGACCCGCACGTTCCTCACCACGGAAATGACCAAGTACACGAAAGCCGGTCAGCCGGCGGCCTTCGCGGACCTCAAGGTCGGCGAGGAAGTGGGCGGCCTCGTGAAGAAAAACAAAGAAGGCAAGGAAGAGGTTGTCTCCATGCGCGTCGGCGCCAAGCCCGCTGACACGAAGGCCGCGCCGAAGAAAACGGACGACAAGAAAAAGCCCGACGAGAAGAAGTAAGCCGCAGTCCGAATCAACTCCCTGATTCAAAAGCAAACGGGGCAGGCCGCAAGGTCTGCCCCGTCTTGTTTTTGTACGCGCGCCGCTGGCAAACACCCGCGGCAACCTCACCCGTTCGGCCGAAACCGTTTCACCAGCAAATGACTGCGCGCCGCGGTGAGCGCCATGATGAATTCGTCGTAGGATTGGAAGCGCTCTTCCGGGGCCTTGGCCATCGCGGTCACGATGGCTTCGTTGGTTTCCTTGCTGATTTCCGGGACCACGAGATTCGGCGCGGTCAGCGGCGTGTTCACGTGCGCCATCGCGACGTCGTTCATGTCCGGCGCTTCGAAGGGCACATGCCCGGTGAGCGCGTGATAGAGCGTGCCCGCGAGGCTGTAAATGTCCGAGCGATGATCCTCGCGCTGGTCGGTGATGCGCTCGGGGGCGATGTAGTAAGGCGTGCCGAACAGCGCGGCATCGGCCTCTTTTTCCTCGTCCACGATCTGCGCCAGACCGAAATCGACGAGCTTCGGTTCACCGTCGGTGTTGAACAAAATATTCGCCGGCTTGAGGTCGAGATGCAGGAGCTTTTTCTTCAGCGCGCAATCCAGCGCCGAGGCCATCTTGATGCCGACATCCAGCACGTAGAGTTCATCCACGCGGCCCTCTTTTTCGATGCGGTTGTCGAGGCTCCCGGCGTCGGCGATTTCCATCACAAGGAACTGCTGCTCATCCACCTCATCGAACGCGTAGATGTGGACGATGTTCGTGTGGTTCAAGCCCGCCGCCGCGCGCGCCTCGCGGTAAAACGCCTCCATCGCCTTCGGATCCTCCGCCAGATCCTTCTTCATCAACTTCACCGCCACCAACCGCTGCAACACCGTGTCAAACGCCCGATACACCGAACCCATGCCGCCGGCGGCGATGAATTCGCGCAACTCAAAATGCCGCAACCGCACGGACATCATCACGGGATGGCCGCACTTGTTGCAGGGGATGGTCTGAAACCTGGGAAGATCGCTGGGGATGAAGTTTTTGGCACCACATCCGCCACACGGCACCATCTTGAGTGACTTTTTAGCTTCGGCCATTGGAGTTTACAAAGGTCCTGCAAAACAATCTGCGGAGCCCATGTATTGCTGGGCCGAGATTGTCGGGTGGTGGCGCAGAAAGGGAAGCCTTTTCAGTTCGCGAATACCGCCGCGCGGCGGTTTGGGATGGCCGACGGCGTGGCGCAATGATCGGAACCCCGCGCCAGCTTCCCGCGTGGGGGCCTCACAACAACTCCCCCTGCACGACGCCCGGCTCGCGCCCCGCCACGAACCGCTGCTTTTCGCGCGCCAATTCCGCGCGGGAAAATTTCCCGCGAAGCTTCGCCATCTCCGCCGCCGCGAGTTGATCGCACCGCTCATTGTCCGCGTGCCCCGCGTGGCCCTTGAGCCAGCGCCACCCGATGCGATGCGCGGCCCGCGCCTGATCGAGCCGCCGCCAGAGATCCTCGTTCTTCACCGGCTGGCGCGCGGTGGTCTTCCAGCCATTCGCCTGCCACCGCGCGATCCACGACGTGATGCCGTTGCGCAAATATTCCGAGTCGGTGAACAACTCGACCTCGCACGGCTCCGGCAACGTCTCGAGCGCGCCGATGGCCGCGAGTAATTCCATGCGGTTGTTCGTCGTCGCCGGTTCGCCGCCCGCGACCTCGCGCACCACCCCGCCATGCCGCAACACCGCCGCCCAGCCGCCCGGCCCCGGATTGCCCTCGCACCCGCCGTCCGTGTGAATCGTGACTTTTTTCATTTTGAAAACCGAATGCCCGCAGACCGATTGCCCGCGGAACACGCGGCATGACGCGGCATAAAAACCGCAGGGAAACGCGCGGCTGGGGGGTCCTTCATTTTCACCGCTCCGAGCATTGTCAGCGCAGCGAACCCCAACTTTTTCCCCGCGTCATTCCGCGTGTTCTGCGGGCAAATCCCCTCACTGCAACGGCGAGAACAGCACCTCCAAATCCGCCGCCGTCAGCTTCACGCTCTCGCGCTTCTCCTCATCGAGCAGCCCCTCGACCAGCTCGCGTTTGCGCGCCTGCATCGCCGCGATTTTTTCCTCCACCGTCCCGACCGTCATCAGCTTGTACACGAACACGTGCTTGTCCTGGCCGATGCGGTGCGCGCGGTCCGTCGCCTGATTTTCCACCGCGGGATTCCACCACGGATCGTAGTGGATCACCGTGTCCGCCGCCGTGAGGTTCAAGCCCGTCCCACCCGCCTTGAGGCTGATGAGAAACAGCGACACGTCGCCCCTTTGAAATTGCTCGACCGGCGTCGCGCGATCCTGCGTCTGCCCCGTGAGAATCACATACGGAATCTCCACCCGTTTCAGCGCCGCCTCGATGATCGCGAGCATGCTGGTGAACTGGGAGAACAACAAAATCTTCCGCCCCTCCTCGAGCATCTCCGGCAGTTGATCCATCAACAAATCCAGCTTCGCCGATTCGTTCACCCGCTTCGCGCTCGGCAGCGACAGCAACTGCGGATGGCAGCAAATCTGCCGCAGCTTCAGCAGCGCATCCAAGATGATGATGTGCGCGCGCGACATGCCCTTGTTCTCGACCTCCGCGCGGACGCGCTCGTGCATCGCCAGCCGCACGCTCTCGTACAAATCCCGCTGCGCGCCCGTCAGCTCGACGTTCTGCACGATCTCCGTTTTCGGCGGCAGATCCTGCAACACCTGCTCCTTGCGCCGCCGCAAAATAAAGGGCGCGACGCGCTTCGCCAAAATCACCCGCCGTTCGTCATTGCGCCCCTTCTCGATCGGCCGGCGGAACAGCGAGTTGAAACGGATTTCGTCGCCGAGAAATCCCGGCAGCAAAAAGTGAAACAGCGACCACAACTCGCCCAAATGATTCTCCATCGGCGTGCCCGTCAGGCACACGTGATGCCGCGCCTTTAACTTGCACGCGACCTGCGCGTAAATCGTCCGCGGATTTTTGATGAACTGCGCCTCGTCGAGAATCACGCAGTGAAACTCCTGCTTCAGCAACACCTCCTGATCGCGCGGCAACAGCGGATACGACGTCACGACGAGATCGTGGTTCGCGATGTTTTCGAAATGCTGTTTGCGCTCCAGCCCGTGCAACACCAGCACGCGCAAACCCGGCGCAAACTTCTCCGCCTCCTGCCGCCAGTTCGTCATCAAGCTCGTCGGCGCGACCACGAGACTCGGCCGGTCCATGCGCCCGCTCTCCTTCTCGACCACCAGATGCGCGAGCGCCTGCACCGTTTTTCCGAGGCCCATGTCATCCGCCAAAATCCCCGCCAATCCGTACTCGCGCAGAAATTGCAGCCAGTTGATGCCATCTTCCTGATACGGCCGCAGTGTCGCCCGCAGGCCCGCGGGCGTGGCGATTTTCTTGATTCCCTCGAAGCCCCGCAGCCGCTTGCTGATCTCCGCCAACTCCGCCGCGCCCAGCCAGCGCCAGTCCACGTCGCCCGCGATTTCCGCCGCGCGCAACCGCGGCAGCCGCAGCCGCCCGTCGCGCCCGAGCGCGTCGGGATTCATCAACTCGAGCAACACCCCGAGCATCCGCCGCGCGCGCGCCGCGGGAAACAGCACGTTGCGCCCATCCGGCAACGGCACCGGAATCGCGCCGTCCTCCGGCAGGTTCGCCAACTCCTCCGCGGACAACGCGCCGGGATTCGTCTGCAACATCCGCACCAGCAGCGGCAGCAAATTCACCTTCTCGCCATCCAGAATCACGCCCAGCTCCACGCCGAACCAGCCGCCGTTTTTCTCGTCGCGCGCGTCACCGTACCATTCCTCCGGCTCGGCGATCTGATGCTTGAACGACGCGTCCATCTCCACGCGCCAGCCGCGCGCGCGCAACTCGGGCACCTTCAATTGCAAAAACGCAAACCAGTCCGCGCCCTTCTGCAACGTGAGGTCCGTCGCGTGAACGCCCAATTCCAAATCGCCGCGCACCTGCGACGCTGGCCCAAGACCGGAGCCAGACAGCGTCTTCTCGAATTTCCGCTCGTCGGTGAGATTGCGCGAAACGCGCCGCAGCCGGCCCTCCGTGAACATCTCCACCCGCGCCTCGCGCGAACCCGCGGGCACCCGCACGCCGCCGTAATCGAACCCCACTTCCGCCAAACTCAGCTCCTCCGTTTCGACCGGCGTCCACTGCCAGCGAAATCGCGCGCGCGGTTTCAATTGCTTCGTGTGCAGCACCAGACACGGCACCACCTGACAATGGATTAAATCCTCGACCGCGTACTCCGTCGGCGGCGGCAGCGCCACGACCGGTCCGCGCCGCGCCAGTTCCGTGGAAACCAACCGCGCCTGTTGCGGCGTCACCGGCGGCGCGGACAACCACGCCAGCGCGACCGCCGCGGGCAGCCCCGTTTCCAACGGCCCGCATTCGTTGGTTGTTGCGTCGAGATACCACGGCGGCGTGAGCGGCAGAATTTCTGAAATTTCCGGCGTCACCGCAAATGCCGGCGCTTGCACGCCGCTCGCATCCGTTTTCCAAATCGCCTGCGCCGGCCGCGCCGCGCCCGCCACCAACGGCGCGCGACCCGCCTTCCGCCAAAAACACCGGCCCGTCGCCAGCAACGCACCCAACACCTGCGCGCCCGCCGCGCCCTCGAGCACCGGCTCAAACGTGCTGAACGTTTTTTGCGCCAGCAAAACGCGCCGCAACAAATCCTGATCCTCCGGCCGCACGTAAACCGGCGGCGGATCGCGAAACACCACGTCCCCCACCGCGCAGCTCCGGGTCTTTCCGAACCCGCCCTTCACCAACCGCCGCGCCACGGCCAAATCCAGCCGCAGTCGCCCGAGCATCGGACGAATCACAAACACCACAAAATCTGGTTCCACCGCGGCTGCGTCGCCCGCGGGCGCTGTCCCCCGCGTCGCCTCGCCCTCCACCCGCGCCAGCCAGCCGAGCCACTGCGCATCGAGCATCGGCGCGGCCGGTGTGCCTGCGGGCGGCGTCTCGCGAATTCGCAACGCCGCCTCGAGGCCCGCGAGCGTCAGTTGCCCCGGACCCGCGGTTGCATTCTCCACGCCGCCCGCGCCCGCCTCCGCCAGGGTCGGCCCGAAGGTCTCCGCCGGCAAATCCAACACGTGCAGCAACACCGCCGCGAGGTGTTTGCAATCGATCGCCAAAGGACACGAGCACGTGCCGTGGAGTTCCAGTTCGTCGCCGACCGGTAAAATCTCCACCTCGACCACATACGGTTTCGCGCGCGACCCCTGCACCCGCGCCGACACCAGCCAGCCATCGCCCCGCACCACGCTGCAATTCGTCACGCGATGCTGGGCCTTGTACGCGCTCCCCTTCGCCAGTGTCGCCACTGGGAAAAAATTGTGAACCACCCGCCGCAGCTTTCGCGCATCGAACAATTGCATCGCGCGCCACGCTTCAGCAATCACGCCACCGTGTCAAAGCGTTCATCGCGATCTGTGGTTGTAGGAGTCGAGGTGACGAGACTCTAACTTTTTTTCGCGCGGTCATCGTCCTGCCAACGGGACCGAACGAGTCGAATCGAACAATCACGATAAAAAATCCTCCCAATTCCCCCGCCCCAAATTCCTTTGCCCAATCACCTCCGCTGCGACCCCGGCGACACCGCCTCCACCTGAATGTCATTGCTCAACCCGACGCGCACGCGCCCATTCACGCGGCCCTGCGCCGCCCCCGCGCCGCCCCCCTGTTGAGCACCACTTGTCGGCGCGGAGTAAAAAAGTTGCCCCCCTTTTCCGCCGGAGCCCGCGGTGGGTGCCAAGCCCTTTTGGATCGTGCCCGGTGCCTCTCCTGTCCCATCGGCGACAGGCGCGCCGTTCGGCAAAAATTCCCCCGTGAAAACCACGCGCTGATTCACGCTCCGATTCGTGCCCACCGCGCGAAACCAATACCCGTTCGGCTCCGCCCCGCCTTTGTCTTGCTCGCGCCGCAACGCTTCCGCCACCGGCGCTCGTTCGCGTTTCGCTGCCTCCGGCAAATCGCCCAACCGCGTCGGCGTCGCCGCCGCGCGATCGGTCACGCCCAGTGCCCGCGCCATCCCACTCGCTCGTCCACCCGCTGGCTCCGCCGTGATGACCTGCCCCGAGTACACTGAGCCATCCTCATCCACCACCGTCACCATTTCGCCCGCGCGCTGAAGTTGAAATTGATTCAACACCGCCGGCGCCGGTGGCGACTGCAAATTGCGACGATACGAATTCGGCGCGTTCACGCGCAAAAAATTCTGCTGCCCCACCTGCGCCTCCGCCTCCACCAATCGTGACGCCAGCGGCACTCCCGCGAGTGCGGGCGCGGGAGCGGAAGCCACCGCGGCGTCTAAAGCCTTTGCTGGCTCGGTGGGCAATCCCGGCGCGCCCGCTGACTTCGCAACGCGCGCCAATCCATTCGCCTCGAAGCGCTCATCCAACCCCAGCGCGCTCGCCGGACGCGCCGCCGCAGGACCGCCCCGCGCAATCATCGGGGCCGCTGTTGCCGTCGGCGGAGCCGGCGGAGCCAGCGCCGCGGGAGGTGCGGAGTAAACCACCGTCGGACGCGGCGCCGCCGCCAGGGGCACGGCGCTCCTCAAATCCTTCACCTCAAAATCCGCGCGCACCTCCGACTTTTCCGCCATCGCCCTGTTCCGCCCAGCGACAACTCCCTCCGCCGCCGTTGCCGTTTTCCCCGACACCACTTCCGACGCATCCTTCGCCTTCGCCAGCAACGCCGGAGCCTCGTCTCTCGAAACCACTTTCAACTTTTCGATCTCCGCCCGCGTCGGCAACTCCGCCACCGCTTTCGCACGTGCCGCGAGGATTGACTTCGCCTCGCCGTCAGCAAGTGCCCCAGCCGTCGTCTCCTTCGAGTCCGCCAGCCCGTCCGCCTTCGCGAAACTCACGCTCTGCTTCACCGCGGACGGCGCGAATTCCAGCGTGGCCGTCGGCAACGGTGCCGCTGCTCCGGACGGATTATCAACGAGTGCCTTGTCCGCCTTTTTCGCCGCGTCCGCCGGCACCTTCGCCGCCGCGAGCCCCGGAGCCAGCCGATCCGCCCGATCTGTCCGCTCTCCGGGCACCACCGGCGCTTGCGCCAGCTCCCCCACCTTCGGCGAAGCCCCCGGCCACCACACCCACACCCCGACCAACACCGCCGCCACCGCGCCGCCACTCAACGCCAGCCGCACCCAACTCCACCCCAGCCACCCGCGTGCGCCGCCGCCCGCGCCGCCCGCCGCCACGCGCGCCGCGCCAAATGTCCGCGCCACCTCGCCCTGCAACAGCCGCCGCGTCGCCGGATGCACCGGCCAGCCCGCGCCCGCGGCGGCGCGACGATTCCGCGCCCACTTGCGCAGCATCCGCTCGATTCGTTTTGGCGATTCGTTTGACATTCAGACTCGGGGGTTAGACGGCGAGAACGGATTTTTCCCCCGCGAAAACACGGGCCGCGCAATCGCCTCCAATTTGTCGAGGCACTTGCTCAGGCGCGAACTCACCGTCTTGGCGTGCAAACTCAGCGCCACGCTGATCTCCTCGTAACTCAAATCCGCGAAATACCGCAGCTCGATGATCTCGCGGCACGGCTCGCCCAGCCGATCCAGCGCCTCGCGCAACAACTCCGCCGTCTCGCCATTCACCAACACCGCGTCCGGCCCCGGCGCCGCGCTCGGCGGATCAATCGGCGGCGCGCCACTCAACGGCTCCTCGTTCAGCGAGATCGTCACCTGCCCGCCGCCGCGTTTGGCCGTCATCACCTTGTCGCGAAAATCCCGCGCCTTGTTCGCCGC
>JAYVOY010000061.1:0-10160 GCA_043757645.1 Verrucomicrobiota bacterium | reverse complement strand
CTCAACCACTGGCCCGAAATCCTCGGAAAATACTCACTCTGAAATCCGTCCCCTTTTGAACTCGCACAGAAATCCCCTTTTGAACTCCCGCCGACATGCGTGGGCGAAGTTGCTGGCGTGGGGAGTGAAATCTGTTAGAAGCACACGAGTCCCTTTAACAAATGCTGGCGGCTGGCGGCGCGAAAATGGTGCGTGCGGTCGCGGCGGGGAAGAAAGTTGCAATCGTGAAAACTTCGCAAAAAAAATCGGTTTATGCGGCGCGCGATCTGGTCTTCGCGGTCGTGGCGGGCGCGAGTTTGGTGACGTTCCCGGCGATGCCGTCCGCCCAGGCAGATGAGCCGCGCAAGGAACGGGGTGAAGAGCGGCGCGAAGCCCCGCCCGCGGAACGCGGCCGGGAAAAGGGCGAGGAGCGCGCGCGCGAGGCGGCTCCGCGCGAGGGCGAACGTCGCAAGGAGGATGCTCGCCGCGAGGGCGAGGGCCGTCCCGCGGCCGAGCCGGGCAAAGAACGCGAAGCGCGCCGCGAGGGCGAGCCGCGACCGGAGCGTCCGCCGGGTGAACGCCGCGAGGCGGCCCCGGGCGAGCGTGCGAAGGAAGGTGCCCGCCGCGACGGTGAACCCCGCCGCGCGCCCGAACCAGGCCGCGAAGGGGGCGGCCGGGGCGAAGTGCGCGGAGAAGCGCCGCGACCGTCGCCGTTCGGCGCGGATTTGAATGACGAGCAGCGCCGCGCGGTGCTGGAAGTCATGCAGGGCACCCGCGGGGAAATGCAGGAGTTGCTGGAGAAAAACCGGCACGCGCGGCTGGCGTTGGAGGAGGCGGTCCTGGCGGAGAAGCCGGACCCGAAAGTCGTCGAGCACCATGTCCGCGAAATTGGCGAGACCGAGGCGCGGCTCGCGGCCACGCGCGCGGGCGCACTTGCGCGGATTCGTCCGCATTTGATGGCCGGGCAATTCGAACGGCTGCGGCATTCGCCGCTGTTCGGCGGCCTGGGTCCGATGGGTCCGGGCGGTCCGCCGGCGGGGGGGCGCGGCTTGCCGGAAGGGGAAGGTCGCGTGGGAAATCCCCGCGGGCCGCAGCCGGAAGGGCGCGAAGAGTTGCGTCGTCCCGCGCCGGATCGCGAGCGTCGCGACGGCGACGGTCGGCCTCCGGCGGTGCGCGGTGAGGGTGAAGGCCGTCCGCCGGCGCCGCGCGACGGCGAGGTCCGTGAGCGTCCGCCGGGTGATCGCGAAGCGCCCGCGCGCCGCGAAGAAGCGCCGCCGCGTCGCGACGGGGAACGCGAACCGGAGCGCCGTTCGCCGCGTTGAGCGAGGCGCTGATTCGTTTGCGAAAGCCACTGTTGCGACGGTGGCTTTTTATTTTTTCGGCGGAACTGTCCTGCCATGGTGCCTGCAATGGAACCCACGGATACGGAACTGATCAGCGCGGTGCTGAAAGGGGACGTAAACAGTTTCGAGCCGCTGGCGCGCCGGTATCAGCCGCGGATTTTTGCGACGGCGCGGCGCTACGCCCGGCGCGAGAGCGAGGTCGAGGACATCGTGCAGGAGGTGTTCATCAAGGCGTTTCAACGGCTGGAAACCTTTCGCGGCGACGCGCCGTTCGAGCATTGGCTCATGCGGTTGACGGTGCGGATTTGCATCGATTTTTTGCGCGGCCACCAGCGCAACCGCGAGCTGAGTTTCACCGAATTATCCCCGGAGGAAGGTGACTGGCTGGAGCGGGTGAAGGCCGGACCGGACGATGTGCGCGACGATGCCGACGCGGCCAAAAAGCTGATCCAGCGCGTGCTGGAGCAGTTGTCGCCCGAGGCGCGGATGGTGATCACGCTGCTGGAGATTGAGGAAAAATCGGTGAAGGAAATCGCCGAGTTGACCGGCTGGTCAACCGCGCTCGTGAAGGTGCGCGCGTTCCGGGCGCGGGCGCAGATGCGCAAGTTGTTGAAGACCATTGTGACCGAGAAGTATTTGTAACCCCCGGCGGGGGCGTTGCGTCTGTGGGGATGTTATGGAAATCGACCTAACCCAACTGCAAAAAAAACTCGTGGCGGCGGCCCGTGCGGATCAACCAAGCGACCGCGTTCCGTACGCTTTCGAGCAGCGCCTCATGGCGCACATTCGCACGCTGCCGAAGGTCGATGGCTGGGCGCTGTGGGGCGGTGCGTTGTGGCGCGCGGCGGTGCCGTGTGTCGCGGTGATGCTGACGCTGGGCGTGTGGGCGGTGGTGGCTTCGTGGGATGGCAACGGGACGGCCGACCTGACTTTGGAACTTGAGGGGACGCTGCTGGCCAACGTGGAGCATGTGGAGCAACTGGACCGCATGGTGGGAACCTGGTGATGCCTTGGAAGGTCATACTGGCCACATTGGTAATCTTCGGCGCCGGGGTGATGACCGGGGCGCTGGCGGTGAGGATCGCCGCACGGAAAAACGAGCGGACCAGCGGGCAACCCGCGCACGCCGCCAAGGCGCCGCGCACCGCCAAGCCGGTTCTTAAATCCGACTTTCTCCAGCGGCTCGAACGGGAACTGGCGTTGACACCCGAGCAGCGGACGCAGGTGGAGAAGGCGCTTTCCGAAAGTCACAAGCGCACGAAGGCGTTGTGGGAGCCGCTCCAGCCGCAGTTCCGCGGCGAGGTGGCGCGCGTGGAGGAGGAAATCCGCGGCTGCCTCAAACCCGAGCAAGCAGCCAAATTCGATCAGTTGATCAAACCCAAAACCGTCGCGAAAACGGACGAGCCGTTTGATGGGCGGCCCAACGAAAAGCCCAAACCGCTCCGTGCGCCCACGGTCAAACCGCCGATGATTCCCGCGCCGGCGAGTGACAAAAAATCTGGTGGCACAAACGCGCCGGGAAAAGCTGTGGTGCCTCCGGTGGGCGCGGAGGTGCCCAACGCGGTGCCGCAGTTGTAGATTTCCGCGGCGTTTTTTTGAGTTGGCGGGCCACTCGTTTCACGCGGGAGCGGGGCTGGCATTGCCGCGGAGGAAATCCCAGATCGCTTTGAGGCCCCGGCGCAAACCGACATCCGCCACCCCCGCCAGCCCGTAAATTTGCGCGAGCTTTTCCTCGTGCGACCGGTAGCGCGGCGGCAGCACGAGCACCGGTTGCGAACCGGAGTTGGCGTTCTGCGTGAGGCACACCTCCGAGTAAATCAACCCGCGTCCGACGACGTAGTTGCCCGCGGGCAATTCCAAGCGCTGCGGCGGGAGCACGAGCCACGGGTGATGGTGAAACACCAGCTTGCCGCTGGCTTCCCGCACCAGCCGCCCGTAGGTGCGAATGGGTGTTTTCCCAATTTTCTCCGCCGTGAACATCTTGTTGCTCGTCATGTCCGGCGTGAAGCGCCCGGCTCGAAACGTGAACAAATCCCACGAGTAAATCGCGCCAAACCACATCAGGCGAAACGACCAACCCGCGAGCAAATACGCCGCGAGAATCAGCGCCAGCGACCACGCCGCGCCGACCCACGGATTGCTGAACGCCGTCACCGTCACCGTCGAGAGCAGGAAGAGCCGCGCAGATTTCAGCGCCGTGTCCACCGTCGTGAACGGGCTGATGAGGATCAGCACATGAATCGCGTGCGACACGAGCCACACGACCGCAAACGTCACCACCGCGACCGGCACCAGCAGCACATTCCAAAACACCGCGCCGTCAATCACCGCGAGATTTGTCCCCGCAAACGCGCTCGTCGTGGGATGCTGCGAAAAAATCGAAGCCGCGATGGGAATGAACAACCCCGCCGCGATCAGCCCGCTGATTTTGTTCTCAATCAATTCCGCGATGTCGAACGGCTTCTTCAGCGCGCTCGGCGCTGCGGTGCCGAGAACATCCTTCGCGCCGATCAAGCCGACCACGATCAACGCCGGCAGCCAGAACAGGGGATTCGCATACCACGGCATCGGCCCGCGCTCCTTCTCCGGGAGTTTCTGCCAGTGAAAATATTCCCACGCCCCCACCGCGCTCATGCCCAGCAACGGCGAGATCGCCACGCCGGTGATCGTCGAGATCATCTTCGCCATCTGCTCCGCGCCGGGGACGGCGTGTGTGGCCGCCGCGTTTTTCCCCTCGGCCGGCGCCGCCGCCGCGGCGGCACGCGCGTGGACTGGCAAGCCCGCGACACTCAGAGCGAGCACCCATCCGAGCAACCAAGGCAGCAGGCGTTTCATCGTGATTTTTCCGCGGACTGGCCGCAGCACTGGGCCAAGACCGTTCCCCAGCTTGCCGCGGGTGTAAAGTGTCGCGAATGGAAGCAGCCGCATCGGCGAAACTTGGGCGCGTCTCGCGTCACGTCACCAGCTCCGCGAGCGGCACGACTTCCACGCGCTTGTCGAGGGCGTAGCGGCGGGTGCCGGGGTAGAGCACGAGGAGTTGGTCGAGTTTCAAATCCGTCAGGGCGCTGCGCATCGAGGGCGTGAGCGTGGGGGCGTCCGCGCGCTTGCACTCGACGCCGATGCGGCGGCCGCGTTTGAAGAGCAGGAGGTCGAGTTCCGCGCCGCCGTGGGTGGCCCAGAAATAGGCGTCGTCGGGGCGCAGGGCCTTGAGGACTTCCTCGACGGCGTAGCCCTCCCACGACGCACCGACTTTGGGGTGATGCTCGAGATCGTGGGGCGTAGTGAGGCCGAGCAACGCGTGCAACAGGCCGGAGTCGCGCACGTAAATCTTGGGGGACTTGACCTGGCGCTTGCCGAGATTTTCGTGCCACGGCGGAAGTTGCCGGAGCATGAAGAGTCCGGTCATGAGATCGAGGTAGCGACGCACCGTCGCCTCGCTGATGGCGAGGGCGCGGGCGAGTTCGGCGCCGTTCCAGATTTGACCGTGATAATGCGCGACCATGCTCCAGAAGCGGTGCAGGGCCACGGCGGGAATTTGGACGCCGAGTTGCGGCGCATCGCGTTCGAGAAAGGTTTGGAGAAATCCCCGCCGCCACGCGAGTGAATCGGTCTCGTTGCGGGCGGTGAAGGACAGCGGGAAGCCGCCGCGCAGCCAGTGGCGATTTTGGGCTTGCGCACCGAGATCGCCGAGGCGGAAGCCCTCGAGCGACAGCGTCTCCATGCGGCCGGCGAGGCTCTCGGAGGATTGGCGGAGGAGTTCCGGCGAGGCGCTGCCGAGAATCAGGAAACGCGCGGGCAGCGGCTGGCGGTCGGCGAGCACGCGCAGGAGGGGAAAGAGTTCGGGGTGGCGTTGAACCTCGTCGATGACGATCAATCCTTTGAGCGGACGCAGGGTCGTGTCCGGTTGCGACAGGCGGGCGAGGCTCGCGGGATCCTCGAGGTCGAAGTAATTGAGCGAGTGGGGCGGGACGAAGTGGCGGGCGAGCGTGGTCTTGCCGCATTGACGCGGCCCAAGCAGGGCCACGATCCGGCTGCGTTTCAGCGCGGTGCGGATCAGGTCGGTGTCGATTTTGCGGTCAATCATGGAGAGAGCATAACCTTGAAATTCCTTCAGGCAATGAAGGAATTTCAAGGTTCGTGTTTTTTTGGTTTGCGGGGGCGAAGGCAAAATTCCGGAGTCCGGCGACAAAAAACCGCGCCCGATTTTCGGGCGCGACTGGCGGTTGCAGAGATGGTGATTCCGTTCAGCCCGCGAGGCGGGCGAGGGTGGTCTTGCCGCATTGACGCGGGCGCATCTTGACACTGTTGCCAAACAAGGAGACGCCCTACCCACGTTGGGCCAGCATCCCGCAGCGGACAGCAACAGTGGCAAGATGCACCCCATTGACGCGGCCCAAGCAGGGCCACGATCCGGCTGCGTTTCAGCGCGGTGCGGATCAGGTCGGTGGCGGTTTTGCGGTCAATCATGGAAAAAGTGGTGCCTTGAAATTCATTCAATCAATGAAGGAATTTCAAGGCGAGTGCTTTTGGCATTTTGGCCGCGCACGAGCGGGCGCACCCCGTCGCCGAGGCGCTGAAAACTCGCACGCGTGCGGCGAGCGCGGACGCCGGGCCGCCTAAAGGCGGGACTCCGTACTTTGAAATTGGCGTCGGGCACGGATGCAAAAAAACCGCGCCCGATTTTCGGGCGCGGTTGGTGTTTGCAGAAGTGTCGTTTCCGTTCAGCCCGCGAGGCCGGCGAGGGTGCCGGTGCTGTCACCGAGGGAGTGGACCTTGATGCTCATGCGGTCAAGCATCGCGAGCCAGAGGTTGTTGAGCGGGGTTTCCTTCGGGAACACCAGGTGCCGGCCGGGCTTGAGGGTGCCGCAGCCCTTGCCCAAGAGCGCGATCGGGAGGTTGTCGTGGTTGTGGGCGTTGCCATCGGAGTTGCCGCTGCCGTAGGCGATCATGCAGTGGTCGAGGAGATTGCCGTCGCCTTCCTTCACAGCTTTCAATTTGCCAAGAAGGTAGGCGAGTTGCTGGACATGGAAGCGGTTGATCTGCGCGATTTTCTCGAGCTTGGCGGCGTCGTTGCCGTGGTGCGAGAGGTCGTGGTGACCGTCGCGCACGCCGATGTTCGGGTAGGGTTTGTTGCTGCCCTCATTGGCAATCACAAAGGTGCAGACGCGCGTCGTGTCGGTCTGGAACGCGAGCACCATGAGGTCGCCCATCAGGCGGATGTGCTCCTCGTAGGTCGCGGGAATGCCCGTCGGCGCGGTGACGCCCTCGGGGGCTTTGGGTTCGGGGAATTTTCCGGCGCGGTCGATGCGCATTTCGATGTCGCGCACGGAGGTGAAATATTCGTCGAGCTTTTGTTGATCGTGTTTGCCGACCTTGCCCTGCAGCTCGCGGTAATCCTCGCGGACGAGGTCGAGAATGCTTTTGCGCTGGGCATCGCGGTTCTGGCGTTCCTTGAGGGAACCGGCGGTGAAGAGGCGCTCGAAGACAAGCTTCGGGTTGACTTCCTTGGGCAGCGGTTGCGTGGCGGAGCGCCAGGACATTGTGGAGGAATAGAGGCAACTGTAGCCGCTGTCGCAGTTGCCGGCCATCGCGCCGGATTCGCAGCCGATCTCGAGGGACGCGAGGCGCGTTTGGTCGCCGCTGCGCGAGGCGACGACTTGGTCCACGGAAATGCCGGCGCGAATGTCCGTGCCGTCGGTCTTGCGCGGTTGCGCGCCGGTGAGGAAGGCCGTGAGCGCGCGGGCGTGGTCGCCGCCGCCGTCGCCGTGCGCGCGGGCTTTGTCGGCGGTGAGGCCGGTGAGCAGGGTGAGATAATCGCGATGCTCGGCGAGCGGCTTGAGCAATTCGGGAAGTTCGAAATTCGCGCCCTCCGTCTTCGGCGTCCACAGCGGCATGTTCTTGCCGTTGGGCACGTAGATGAAGGCCATGCGGTTGGGCGCGGCCTTGGTTTCCTTCGTGTCGGCGGCCCACGAGGTGATCGGCCCCATGGCTTCGAGCCACGGGAGTGCGAGGCTGGCGCCGAGGCCGCGGAGGACGGTGCGACGGGAGACTGGGAGGCGTGTGCTCATTCGGAGGATTCTGGTTGTTGACTCAATTCTGTGCCGCGCCGCATTCGGAACGGATCGCTTTTGACGAGGCTGGTGACCAGCACGGAAAATTTGTAATCACCGCGTGCCAGCGCTTCGCCGACGTGTCTGACGGCGCGGGCGTCGTAATATTCCAGCCCGCGTCCGAGCGCGAAGATCAGCAGCTTCTCGACGAGGTTGCGCGTGATGAGTTCCTGTTTGCCCTTGAGAATCGCCTTCAACTCGGCGGGGCCGCGAAAGGATTTCCCGTCGGGCAGCGTGCCGGAGGAATCGATGTCCGCGCCGCCGTCCTGTTTGCGGAACGCGCCGATGGCGTCGTAATTCTCGAACGCAAAACCGAGGGCGTCCATCTGCGTGTGGCAACTGGCGCAATTCGGATTGGCGCGGTGTTGTTCCATGCGCTGGCGCAGCGTGCCGGTGAGTTGCTTCTGCGCCTCGAGTTCGGGCGCGCCGGGCGGCGGCGGCGGCGGCGGCGTGCCGAGGATTTGCTCGAGCACCCAGCGGCCGCGTTTGACGGGCGAGGTGCGCGTGGGGTTGGAGGTGACGACAAGGACGCTCGCCTGCGTGAGGAGTCCGCCGCGCTCCTTCATCGGCAGCGCGACGCGGACGAACTCGTCGCCGCGGATCGGCTGGCCGCCGGGGCGTTTGTCCTTGGCGCTCGCGCCCAGCCAATTGCCCGCGGTGTCCGCGATGCCGTAGTGCCGCGCGAGCGTGCCGTTCAGATACGTGAAGTCGCCGTCGATCAGGTCGAGAATGCTGCGGTCCTCGCGGACAATTTCGGCGAAGAAAAGTTCCGTCTCGCGCAGCATCGCGGCGCGGAGTTCGTCGTTGAAGTTCGGAAAAAGTTTCGTGTCCGCGGCGTGCGTTTGGAGGCGGCGCAATTGCAGCCATTGCAGCGCGAAATTTTTCACGAGCGCTTCGGCGCGCGGGCTTTTCAACAGGCGGCGCACTTGGGCATCGAGGTTGGCGGAGAGTTGTTTCTTGGCGGCAAGGTCGAGGAGTTCGTCATCGGGCATCGTACTCCAGAGAAAATACGAGAGGCGCGCGGCGAGTTGAAATTCGTCGAGCGGATGCGGCTCGGGCTGCGTCGGGCGGTCGTCAAGCTCGACGCGGAAAAGAAATTTCGGCGAGACGAGAACGGCTTGCACCATGAGTTGAATCCCCGCTTCCCACGACTGGCCGCGGGTTTCCGCGCCCGCGACGACTTTCACGAGACGCTCGATTTCCGCGGGCGTCGCGGGGCGGCGAAAGGCGCGCGTGGCGAAGCGCGTGACGATCTCGCGGGTCTGCTCGGCGCGCGTCTGGTCCGGCGCGCAGGCCATGATGCGGCGGTGACTGAGCGGGCGCGTGTCGTTGGGGCCGGTGAGTTCGAGGTACTCGACGAAGAGCATTTTGGGCAGCTCGCCGGGGCCGGAGGGATTCAGCAATTTGATGCCCGCGTGGAAAGCGTTGGGTTCGGTGTGGAATTTGTATTCGAGAATCTCCGGCTTCTGTTTCGTGGCGGTGACCTCGACGGTCTTCACCTCTTTTTTGTCGATAAGGAGCGCGGCTTTGACGGGGGCGGCGTCATCGGGCGAGAGCGCGTACACGCGGATGCGCAGCGTGTAATCGCCGTCCGTGCTGAGTTTGTAATCGGTCGAGAGCTGGCCCTTGTCGAGCGCGCGGAAGCCTGCGGGGAAGTTGCCGCTGGGTTCGAGGTAGCGTGCGGTTTGGCGGCGCACGGGCGGCTTGGGAATGTTCGTGACGATGGCCGCGGACGCGATGTTTTCCGCGGCGGCGAGGTAGCGCTCCATCAACACGGGCGAGAGCGTGAGCACGTCGCCGATGTTGTCGAAACCGTGGCCGACGTCGTCGGTGGGGAAATCCTCGGCGGGATTGAAATCAATGCCGACCAGGTCGCGGATGGTGTTGCTGTACTCGGTGCGATTGAGGCGGCGCACGGTGACGCGGCCGGGGTCGGGCTTGGCGTTGGTTTCCGCGAGTTCCATCGCGGCGTGAACAGCGCGCGTGAAGGCTTCGATGTCGGCGGGCGCGGGGCGGGTTTTCTTCTTCGGCGGCATTTCTCCGGAGGTGGTTTGGTTGAGAATGCTCAACCAAACTTTGCGCTGCTTGAGCAACGACGATTCGGATTTGAACGGCTGGAGATTGAGGTCGCCCTTTTGCACTTTGTCGCTGTGGCACTCGGTGCAGTGTTGATCGAAAAAGGCGGGGGTGACTTTTGCGAAGGTGGCATTGGGCGCGGCGCTGGTGGCGGCCTGAGTGGTGCTCGCGAGGAGAAGGAGGAGAAGCGCGAAAACGCTCGGAGCGCCGAGCACACGCTCGGCGCGAATCGTCACGCTGGGGACTCGCCGAGCTGGTGCTCGGCGCTCCGTTCCATCGGGAGAATTCGCCGAAATTCTTGCGACCATTGCGCCAGCGGGAAATTGCGGAACGGGGAACGAGGCCGCCCACAGGTCGGCCCCACCAGCATGGGCTGCGGTGGTTTGTTGGGCGGACGCCAGCATCATTGCAAAAACGCCCCGCCGCACCTGAGGGCGATTCAGGTGCGGCGAGCGCGTGTGCTTGGAATTATTGCGCGACGGTGAGCGTGTGTTTCACGGGCACGAGCGCCTTGCGCACCTCGGCGTCGAGGGCTTCCTGCCGCGCGCCGAGGCGCTTGCGGATGACGTTGAGCGCGGCGGCGGTCTCGGCGTCGTTTTTGATTTCGTTCGGCAGATTGCGGAAGCCGGTGATGACGCCCTTGATCATCGTC
>JAYVOY010000060.1:0-2746 GCA_043757645.1 Verrucomicrobiota bacterium | reverse complement strand
GGTAGCGGCGGTCGGGCTGGCGTTCGAGCGCCTTGAGCACGATCTCGTCGAGGCGTACGTCGATCTGCACGCATTGCGAGGGCGAGGCGAAACGGCCGAGCGGGAGTTCGCCGGTGAGCATTTCGTAGAAGACGACGCCGAGGGAATAAATGTCCGCGCGGTGATCGACGGACTTGGCGTTCTCGAGTTGCTCGGGGGCCATGTATTGCGGCGTGCCCATGCCCTGCTGCGTGCGGGTGAGGGAGAAGTCGCTCGCGCCGGCGAGTTTGGCGAGGCCGAAGTCGGCGATTTTCACGCGGCCCTTTTTATCAATCAGGATGTTGGCGGGCTTGATGTCGCGGTGGACGACGCCCTCGTCGTGGGCGAATTGCAGCGCGTCGCAGAGCTTGGGGACAATGGCCAGCGCCTCGGTGGCGGTGAGTTTGTGGGCCTGGATGAGTTGCCGGAGATTCGCGCCGTCCACGAATTCCATGAGGAAGTAGCAAAGTGGGGGATGGGGGATGGCGTCTGGCGTCTGGGGAGAAGCGGTCTGCCCGAAGTCGTACACGGCGACGATGTTCGGGTGGTTGAGCTTGGCGAGCGCGCGGGCCTCGCGGTTGAAGCGCTCGACAAAGGCGGGGTCGCGGCTGAACTGCGGCAGCATGATTTTCAGCGCGACAATGCGGTCGAGTTGTTTCTGGCGGGCCTTGTAAACAACGCCCATGCCGCCCTGCCCGAGCACCTCCAGAATTTCAAGTTGCGGAAAAAGTTTGGCGATCTCCTCGAGCGGCGCGGGGTCGTTGAAGGCAATACCCACCGCGGGCGAAGCCTTGGTGGGCGCGGTCGAGGGCGTGCCGTGGGGATTGACGCCGGTGCCGAGGGCGACCTGCACGAGACACTCGGGGCACAAGCCCTCGGGGGCGTCGGCGGGCAGCGGCTTTTGGCAGGACGGGCAATTTCGTGTGGTGTTCATAGGCTTTACGGCTCTGTTCACCTGTTACAGAAGGATTGGCGGTCGAAGGTTACAAAATATTTTCGCCGCGTCGCCGTAAAATCCAACGGTGGATGGGTGATGAAAATTCCCTGGTGCGGGCGACGTTGGGTGCGGAGTCCCGCCTTTGGGCGGTTGGGGCGTCCCCGCTCGCGGCCCGCTGGCGAGTTCACAGCGCCTTCGTGGTGATGAACGCCTCGCCGCCTGAAGGCGGGACTCCGTACCCGGAGCCGGGGCGCCCGATCTCAACCCGTCCGCACGGAGCGCGTGGACTTCTTCGTCGCGGTCGAACCGACGACCCCTTGGCCGTTCCACGCGGACGGCGGCGGATTTCACGCGTCAGCCCTTCCACAGTTCCGCGCGCGCCGCACGCGCTCAGAATTTCGCGAACCCAAAGTCACCCTCGAAGCTCGGGACTGGGTGACGCCCGGCGTCGGTCGCGCCGAGTTGCGCGTCGAGGAGACTCGCGGCCATTTCGCTGAGGAGCCGAGGTTCGCGGAGTTCACCGGCGACTTTTTCCATGCGGAACACAAAGTTCACCTCGCGGCCCGAGAGGCTTTCCTCGCCCATTGACGGCCCGCCGCGAAACACGATGCCGTAGTGCAGCACAATGCGGAACGGCAGCTTCGAGCCGTTCTGCAAACGCTTGAGGGCCGCGAGCGCGCGCCGCACCTGCGACTCGGAGCCGCTGCGCGCGTGCCAGTAGGCGAAGAAACCGTCGCCGAGAAATTTGTTGATGCTGCCGCCGCATTCCTCGACGAGCTGTTTGCACTCGGCCAGCCAGCGGCCGGTGAGCACGGGAATTTCGTCCGCGCGAAATTTTTCCTGCAACCGCGTCGAGCCTTCGATGTCCGCCACGAGCAGCCAGCACGGGTCGGACTTGATGTCCACGACGGTCTGGTCGGACGCCGCCGCGCGCGTGAGCGAGGTGGCGGTCGCGGCGGGCTGGCGGAAGGTCAGCGCGGTCGCGCCGATCTCGATGCGGTCGGCGTCGCGGAGCACGGTGGGCTGGCTGACGCGGCGGCCGTTGAGGAGCGTGCCGTTGCTGCTGCCCAGATCGACGAGCCAGTATTGGTGCTGCTCCTGCGCGTGAACGAGCGCGTGCCGGCGCGACGCGCGGTCGTCGGCGAGCGCGATTTGATTGGTCGGCGCGCGCCCGAGGGAGCACGTGCCGACGACGGGAAATTGTTCGCCCTTGGAATTCTCCAGCCAGACGGATGCCTTTGTCGATTCACTCATGGACGCGCGGACGATAGGCGGGCGCGGGCGGGGGAGAAGGAAAATTGGCGGCGCGCGGCCCCCTTGTGGGAGACGACGTGAGGAGACTCTAACTCTTCCCCTCTCCGCCGTACCCATGCTGATGAAGTGGGCAAGTTGGGGGCGAACGCAGAGACGCTGAGAACGCAGAGGCGCGGAGCGCCGAGCACCCGCTCGGCGTGTACGATTGCGTTGGGTTCGCGCCGAGCAGGCGCTCGGCGCTCCGGAGCGGGAAAGGAAAAGTCAGAGCCTCCTCACGTCGTCTCCTGCAAGCGGCTCTCAACTCAACGCCGCGAAGAGGTGGCGCAGTTCCCCCTCGACCTCCGCGGCGCTCGCGACGGTCTCGGCGATTTGCGCGCGCAACACTTCGCGATAGCGCTGGCGCAGGCGATGCACGGTGACTTTCACCGCGCCTTCGGTGACGCCGAACTTCGTCGCGAGTTCCGCGTAGGGCGTGTCGCCGCGGCCGCCGGTGAGCGTGAACTTGAGCGCCTCGAATTGCTCGGCCTTGCCGTCCGC
>JAYVOY010000059.1:0-2754 GCA_043757645.1 Verrucomicrobiota bacterium | reverse complement strand
TCGTTTTGCTCATAAGTGATACCCATCAGTTCGTCCGGCGTGCATAGCACGGGCAGCGTGTAGCCGGACTTTTCCACCAGCCGCCGCAGCCGCGCTTGGATGGCGGCGTTGGCGATGTGGCGGCAATTCCAACTCAAGAGTATATCCATTTCGTGAACGGTGGCGAGCGCGATGTGGGCGGCGTCGCGGTCGGCGGTGGCGGGCAGGAGGCCGGAGGCGAGGACTTCCTTGGTCAGGGCGTTGGCCTCGTCGGTCAGGTCGAGCAGTTTGATTTTGGCCATGAGCTCGATTCGCTGACCTGCCATCGCCGCCTCGCCGCTGCTGATTTCGTCGAGGCCGACTTGCGAGGTGAAGAGCTCGTGCTTCTCGCGGTGCAAATCCCACCAGTCGCGCGTGAGTTGCTGGTGGGCGGCCTGGATCAAATCGCGCGCGGGCCGGGCGACAACGTAGCTCGGTATCGTGCTTTCGATATAGATGCGCATGGTGGTCGTTTTTTCTGTGCTACCGATTTGCGTAAAGCTCGCAGCCCTTCTCGGTGAACTCGCGGGATAAAAATTTTTCGCGCCCAGCGAGGTAGTCGCCCTGACCCACGCGCCACGCCGCGAGCAGCCGTTCCAGCAGGATGCCGGTCGCCTCCTCAACGGTCGCCTGTTCGTTTTCGACTTGGATGCTCATAACTTTTGCGTCAGGCGGGCCGCCCGCGCTGCCTTTATCTTTCTACGGAGCGACGATTTGATTCAGCCCGGTGATCGCCAGTTCCACTTCTTCCGGTTTGGCGCGGCCAATTTTCCGGCTCAATCGCTTCGGGCGTGTCAGCGAACGCGACGGTTGCCGCCAGCAAGATGAGGAGACTAATTTGTGATTTCATATTTGAAGTCGCCGACAGCGGTGGGGAAACGACCGTTGGCAGCCATGTTGGGGTTGCGGATCAGACGGAGACTTTCATGCTGCAATGTATGGCTCGCCCTTAAATTCGTGACACTTCCAGACGCTTGCGCTAGTTTCCAAAAAAATGTGGTGGCCGGCCTTTCTGCAAATCAAATCGAATGACCCGGAAGCGCGGCTCCAGGCGGTGCAACGTCGGCCTGGCAGTTCCAGTTGCGGCGACGTCCATCGGCCCGTTGACTAAACCGGGGTCGTAGGCAACTATGCTTCCATGAAAACAACGGCGCTGGAACTTGCATTGCATCACTGGCCTTACGGTCTGGTGCTTGAACCCTCACGCGACGGCCTGGTGCTCCGTCCGCGCCGCGTCGCGCGGGCCAATTGGGCCAAAGCTTTTCGCCGTCCGCTTCGTTCGACTGATGACCTCGCCGCCACCCGCCAGTTGACCAATGAGTTTGATCACAAGGAATGGGAATGGTGACGGAACGGTTCAGCATCTTCCTGGTCAAACTTGATCCGACCGCCGGAGCGGAAACCGCCAAGACCCGTCCGTGTGTCGTGGTTTCTCCCGACGAACTCAACCGCGCCGTCGCCACCGTCATCATCGCTCCGATGACCACCGTTCGGCGCGGCTGACCAACGCGGATTGAAATCAACTTCCAAGGCAAGAGTGGTGAAGTTGCACTCGACCAGATTCGCGCCGTGGACAAAACCCGCCTCGTCAAACGGCTCGGCAAATTGAATTCCGAAACGGCGGCGGCAGTATTGGACGCCTTGGGTGAACTTTTTGCACCGTAAGGCTCGAAGCTTTACGTGCGCGGCAAGCTGTCCATTGGCGAGTTTGCAAAGGTCAAAGTCATCGGCCACACGGATTATGATTTGATTGCCGAAGCGGTGTGACGCCAGTGGTGTAAAAGTCACGGAGCGATGAATGGAAATTAGCCAGCCACAAAGTGGCTGGCATCGGTGGAGAAAAATTCGTCCTGAAGGGGCGATGGAATTGTTCGCAATGTTTCCAGCGTCCTTTCAGGACGCGAGGTGGACAGGCATCGTTTCCAGCCACTTTGTAGCTGGCCAATTTCCGGTTGTCCCTTTGGGACGAATCGGCCACACGGATTACGATTTGATTGCCGAAGCAGCTTCTTAGCTCATCGAAAGTTTTTGCCTGTGAATATCCCTTCCTTGCGTGTGAGCCACCGCGAGCGGTAAATTGATTTTATGTCGCATGCTGACTTTGTTCATCTCCATTTGCACACCGAGTATTCATTACTCGATGGCGCGTGCCGCCTGGATCGGCTCATGGACAAGGCGCATGCCCTGAAGTTTCCCGCGCTCGCCATCACGGATCACGGCGCGATGCACGGCGCGATTGAGTTCTATCAGGCCGCGCGCGAAAAGGGCGTCAAGCCGATCATCGGCTGCGAGGTCTATGTCGCGCCGGGAAGCCGGTTGGACAAAAAGACCAACAGCGGCGGGGGAACGCGCGATGTTTATAACCATCTCGTGCTGCTGGCCAAGGACGAGGTCGGCTACAAAAATCTCATCAAGCTCACCACGGCGGCGCATCTCGAGGGTTATTATTACAAGCCGCGCATTGATAAGGAAATTCTCGCGGCTAACAAGGAAGGCTTGATCGCATTGTCTGGCTGTCTCGCGAGCGAAATTCCCGAAGCGATCATGAAGGAGCAGTTGACCAAGGCACGCGATTCCATTGACTGGTTCAAGCAGACGCTCGGCGCGGAAAATTTTTATCTCGAACTCCAGAACCACGGCATCCCGGAACAGGCCAAGGTCAACAAGCATTTGATCCAATGGGCGAAGGAGTTTGGGCTGAAATGCGTGGCGACGAACGATGTTCACTACGTTGAG
>JAYVOY010000058.1:0-2756 GCA_043757645.1 Verrucomicrobiota bacterium | reverse complement strand
GAAATGTTCGCGTTGCTCGCGGCGCATTTCGAGGGCGTCACGCGCGGGCAGTTCGCGGGCGATCTGGCGGAGAAAAACTGGGCGCTGCGGCTCACGCGGGAAGGGCGGTTGGTGGGCTTCAGCACGTTGCTGGCTTACGAGACGATGTTCGCGGGCGAGCGGCTGGCGGTGATTTACTCGGGCGACACGATTGTCGCGCCGGAGGCGTGGGGCGGCGCGACGCTGCCGCGGGCGTGGATCGCGGCGGTGAACCGGGTGCGCGCGACGCTCGCGCCCGCGCGCTGCGTGTGGCTGCTGCTCACGTCGGGGTTTCGCACGTATCGGTTTCTGCCGGTGTTCTGGCGCGAGTTCTGGCCGCGCTGCGAGGCGGCCACGCCCGCGGCGCCGGCGCGGCTCGCGGCGCAGTTGGCGCGGGAGAGATTTGGCGGGGGCTTCGACGCGGGCAGCGGC
Organism: Verrucomicrobiota bacterium; assembly: GCA_043757645.1. Lineage (GTDB taxonomy): Bacteria > Verrucomicrobiota > Verrucomicrobiia > Limisphaerales > BJHT01 > BJHT01. Next base: position 2,306 of record JAYVOY010000058.1, on the reverse strand, counting down.
ATTGTGCGGCTGCCGAATCCGCAACGGCTGCGCGCGGGGTTGAATGAAATTCCCGCGGGGCGCGCGCGGGATCCGCACATCGCATTTTTTCTCGCGCGCAATCCGGGCCACGCGCGGGGCGATGAACTGGTCTGCCTCACGGAGCTGGCGCCGGAAAATCTCACGGCGGCGGGCTGGCGGATGGTTGCCGCGCCGGCTGGTTCGCGGAGCGCCGAACTTCGCTCGGCGGGAGAAGAGCCGGGGATCATTCGCGCCGGGCAAGGCGCGGCGCTCCGTCTGTGAACCTCCCCGCCGCATTCGCGAATTCGCTGTGGGCGGCGTCGTGCGTGCCGGCGTGGACGCGTTTCCGCCGCGCGTTGCGCGAGCCGGGCGTGGCGCAGCGGGCGCGCTTGCAACGGCAATTGCGGCGCAATGCGGATTCGGCCTTCGGCAGGGCGCACGGCTTCGCGGGGATCAACAATTACGAGGAGTTCGCGCGGCGCGTGCCGCTGGCGGACTACGACGCCTTCGCGCCGTGGATCGAGCGCATTCGCCGCGGCGAGCCGAAGGTGCTCACGCGCGAGGCGGTGACGCACTTGATTCCCACGAGCGGCACGACGAGCGGGCGGAAGTTGATTCCGTTCACGGCGGGTTTGCAGCGCGAGTTCAATGCCGCGATCGGGCCGTGGCTGGTGGACCTCGCGCGGCGGCATCCCGGCGTGCTCGGGGGCGCGGCGTATTGGTCGGTGTCGCCCGCGCTCCAACCGGCGGCGTGCGAGGAATCCGCCGTGCCCATCGGGTTCGACAGCGACGCGGCGTATCTCGGCGGCGGGCGGCGGCGCTTGGTGGATGCGGTGCTGGCGGTGCCCGCCGAAGTGCGGCGGATCACGGCGCTCGAACCGTGGCGGTACGCGACGTTGCTGGGACTGCTGCGCCGGCGGGAGCTGCGGTTCGTCTCGATTTGGAATCCGTCGTTTCTCACGCTGTTGCTTGAGGTGCTGCCGGATTTTTGGAACGACCTGTTGCGCGATGTGGCTGCCGGCACGTGTCGGCACAGCGCGGAGTTTCCCGCGGATTCACCGGCGCGCGGACGCGCCGCGCCGCAACGCGCGCGCGCGGCGGAGTTGGCGCGCCTGGACCCGCGCGCGCCAGCGGGATTGTGGCCGGAGTTGCGCGTCATCAGTTGCTGGGGTGACGCGGCGGCGGCGCTCGCGCTGCCGGAGTTGCGGCGGCAGTTTCCGAACGTGCCGGTGCAGACGAAGGGGCTGCTCGCCACGGAGGCGTTTGTGAGCCTGCCGTTTGCGGGGCGGCACCCGCTCGCGGTGGCGTCGCACTTTTGCGAGTTTCTCGATGACGCGGGGCGCGTGCATCTCGCGGAGGATTTGCGCGTCGGGGCGGAATACGAAGTGGTCGTGACGACGGGCGGCGGCCTCTGGCGGTACCGGCTCGGCGATCGCGTGCGCGTGATGGGGCGCGTGGGGAGGACGCCGGCGGTGGAGTTTCTTGGGCGCGCGGGGAAGGTGTCGGATTTGTTTGGGGAGAAGTTGTCGGAGGCGTTTGTCGTGGAGGTCGTGAGGGAAATGTTTGTCGCGGTTGGAGCGGCGCCGAAGCCGGGTCAGCTCGCGCCGGAGCGGGACGCGGCGGGGTGGCGTTACGTGTTGCGCGTCGGGGGCGAACCGGGCGCGGGCTGGGCGGAGGCGCTGGAGCGCGGGTTGCGGCGCAACCCGCAGTACGCCGGGTGCCGCGACTTGGGGCAGTTGCACGCGCCGCGGGTGGTGGGCGGTGCTGCGCCGGGCTTGTCCACCGACGCGGGCCACGGGGCTTCGGGGGTCGCGCTCGGCGCACGCAAGCCGGCGGTGCTCGGCACGTTGGCGAATTTCCACGGCGCGGCGGAGGGGGGCAAAGTTTGCGCGCCAGAAATCACGGGCTGATTCGGCCGCATCACCGGCCGCGAAACGGACCGCCAAAACGTTTGACATCGCCAAGTTGGCAGCCTAAAAGACACGCGTTTTCTCGATGTTCAATGACGCACAGGAACAATTAAGCGATTCCCAGATATGAAAAAACTTCTCAGTTCAGTGGCGGTATTGGCGGCGGGAGCCGCGCTGGCTCCGTCGGCCCCGGCGCAGGACAAGCCTTGGAATGTGTCCGCCTCATTGCGGGGATTTTACGACGACAACTACACGACGGCTCCGAACGGCCCCGGCAAGTTGAGCAGCTTTGGCTTTGAGATCAGCCCGTCGGTGAGTTACCGGCTGCGGTTGGATCCCACGGAGGTGACCGCGAGTTACAAGTACGGCCTGCGCTATTTCGAGGATCGCGCCAAG
>JAYVOY010000057.1:0-2760 GCA_043757645.1 Verrucomicrobiota bacterium | reverse complement strand
GATTTGGTCGAATGTTCCCGTTTCCAAGGGGTGCGTCAAAACCAATGGCGTACAGCCATGGCAGTCGATCCCATCTCAGATTTTCGCAAACGGTTTGGAAATCTCATTAGCACCCGGCTTCAGCCGGGTGTCTTGGTGGCAATGAGAACTCAACCGCTTCAGCGGTTTTGAACTTCTGGGAAACCGCTGAAGCGGTTGAACCGGTCTCTGGGTCGCGGACACCCGGCTTCAGCCGGGTGCTAATGAGAGGGAATCGGGGAGGCAGAAAACTGAGATTCCCCACCGCAGTCGAGCGCAGCTTGACGCCGCCCGATCGCTCACTCCGCGCGCCGCACCATCCAGCCCCACGGCAGCGCGAGAACGTCAGGCTCGAGCGGGCGCGCCTTGCCGGCGTGCAGCACGACGCTCCGCACCAACGCGGATTTGCGTTTGAAGGATTCGCGGAAGGCGCGGATGCCCGACGCATCACTGTTGCTCACCTGACTGCTGGTTTTGATCTCGAGCGCCACGAATTTGCCGGACTGCTCGAGGATGAAGTCCACCTCGTTGCCCGCGCGATCGCGCCAGAAGTGCAGGCGGCGGCTCTGCGGCTCCAGCGCGCGCCACGTCTGCAAGGTCTGAAACAACGTTTGCTCCAGCCAAAAGCCCGTGTCCATGCGCTGGGCCACGTCGGCGGAGGATTTGATTCCGGCCAGCGACGCGGCGAGTCCGCAGTCGGTCCACAAGAGTTTCGGCGCTTTCACGAGCGCGACCGACGGGTTGGTCGCGAGCGGGCGGATGCGCGTGATCAGGCAGCCGGTCTCGAGCAAGTTGAGGTAGCGATGCGCGGTGGGATGACTCAGCGCCGCGTCGCGGGAGAGGTCGGCCTGGTTCAGCAATTTCCCCGTGCGCTGGGCCGCGAGCATCATCAACCGCTGGAAATCCGGCAGGCTCGCGACGGCGCTCAACTGCCGCAGATCGCGCTCGAGATAGGTCTGCACATACGCCGCGAACCACAGCGCACGGTCGGCCTCCGAGTCGATCTCCAACGCGGGCGGGAAACCGCCGCGCAACAGCCACGCGGTCCAATCACCCTTCTCGTCGGGCCACTCGCGCCACGAGAAATCGGGCGCGAACAAGCGGTCCAACGGCGCGAGCGCGTCCTTCCGCTCCTGCCACTCGGCGGGGCAAAACGGCGGCAAATCCAGATAAATCGCGCGGCCGGCGAGGCTCTCCGAAACCTTCTCCATCAACAGCAGATTGGCCGAGCCGGTCAGGAGAAAATCCCCGGCCTTGCGGTGCTCATCGACGGCGCGTTTCACCGCGAGCAGGAGCCGGGGCGCGCGCTGCACCTCATCGAGGATCACCGGGCGCGCGGCCAGCAGCGTGTCGGGATGCCGCTCGGCCTGGGTCAGCACGCCGACATCGTCGAGCGTGAAGTAGGCCCGCGCGGGATCGAGGGCGCGGGCAAAGGTGGTTTTGCCCGTCTGGCGCGCGCCGGTCACGACCGTGACGGGCAGCACGCGCAGGGCTGACTGGAGGATTTTCTGGAACCAGCGTGACTTAATTGTGTTCATGCCGTGAAACAAATCATTTCACGCCGTGAAATAAAATGTTTCACGAAGTGAAAGGCAATGGAAAAATCGTGGGAGGGAAGGGAGGCGTGCGTCCGATGATTGCGGGCGGCGGGGGGGAAGCTCAAGGGCATGGCCAGACGCCAAATGGTGCGGCGGCCGGGCGACACCCAGCGCGAACCGCGGTCCGCGGGGAAAGCCGTGAAACAAATCATTTCACGCCGTGAAATGATTTGTTTCACGGTGGGAAAGGCGATTGCCGAGCTGCGGGTGGGGGAAACGTGGATCGCATCTCGTCGCGTCGAATGCGAGGGAGGCCGCGAGCGTGCGGAGAATGTCCAAGTTTTCAAGGCGCTGCCGGGCGGTTCTCCCTCCCTCTGGGGGGGGCGAGGGCCGGCGTCACCTTCACCGCCGCCGCACCAAACAATCGCCGCGACCACCGACAACCCGGGAATTTCATTCCGCTCAAACCATCCGCGATCTATGACCCCGAACCGTCCCGCCATAGTTTTACCGCCGCACCGAAATCTTCCGGCGTGTTCACGTTGAAAAGTTGCTCCGCCGCCGCGCGCCGCAGTTTCAGTCGTCGCGCCGTCAGCGTCGCCGCAAGGGCTTGGAGTGAAAATCGTTTCGCCGCCAACTGCGCTTCCACCAGCGGCAACACAGCGCGCGGCAGCACAAACGGAAAACCCACCGTCCCCTCCGCCTCGACAAACAGGGCCTCGCGTCGCGTCGCGTACCGCGTCAGCAACTTCGCCAACAGCTCATGCGAAACGAACGGCATGTCGCACGAGAGAAACAAAACCGCCTCCGCGCGTGAACGTTTGAGCGCCGTGTAAACACCACCCAGCGGCCCGCACCGCGGCACCAAATCGCGACGCACGATCCGCACGCGCAAGCCCGTCTCCCCGGCCAGCGCGCGCACGTGCCCGAGCAACGTCCGCCGCCCCAGCCGCAGCCGCGCCTTGTCGCGTCCCATCCGTGAACTCAATCCTCCCGCCAAAATGCAAACCTCACACGCGAACGCGTCGCGACCCTGTAAACATTGGGGAATGGAAGCCTTCATCGCCACGCGAATTTCGCGGCGCACCGGCGCGCGGCGTTTACGCCGCTTCGGCGTACACACGGTTCGGTGGATGAGAATGTCGCCGGTCGGTGGACGTTGCAGCGACCTGAAGGTCGCGCACCAAGAACGCGCAAATCCTCT
>JAYVOY010000056.1:0-2761 GCA_043757645.1 Verrucomicrobiota bacterium | reverse complement strand
GGCGAAGAAGTCCGCCGTCTCCCGCGTGAAGGGCAGGCGCGGCAGCATCTTCTTCAAGTCGCTGGCGAAGCGCGTGCGATACTCCGGCGAATGCAGCACGCCATAGACGTAGTAAAAGATGTCTTCCTTGGTGATTTGCCGCTCTGTAGCAGCCGACGTAAGGAGGCTCAAATCCTTCGGGGTCGGGGAAGTCAGAGCCTCCTCACGTCGGCTGCTACGAGTTTCATACGCCGCGCGGAAATCGGCGAGGATGGCATCCGTGATGGCGCTGCGCCGCCGGTAGCCGTCCACCAAATCGCCGGCCGGTTCTTTGGCCATCAAATCGCCTTGCCGGAGCTTCTTTTCTTCGCCGCTCTTGGACTCCGCTGGCTCGTCTTTTTCGTAGAGGTAGAGGGGAAAGCACTGGCCGGTGTGCTGACAATGCAAATCAGGGATTTGATCGACGATCGATGAAGAAAAGTCTTTTTGCGCTCCGACTCCGGCAATACAAATCACCAGATTCCCATGTTGAGCTGTGGGGAAGAACCGTGGCATCTGATAAACCATGTCATTCAAATGACGATCAAAACAAACCCATTGCTTGCAGTAGGGCCGATAGATGCCTTGGCGAATCGCGTCCTTGCGGAAATTTCGCTCGGTAAGCCGAGTGAGGTCAGTTAGCAAGCCACGTGACCAGGAAATCTTCTTTCCATCCGTGTCGATGAAGGATTCTGCCAACTCAGGCAGTTCCTCTTTGAGCTTTCCGACGCTGACTTTGGCGAAAGCCTCAACCTGCTCACCGTAGAACGAGACCATTCGCCGCATGTTCGCTGTCACCGAATCCTTGGAGAAGTTGTAGCACCATGCGTCACGGCTCGTGGCGAGTCCGCGAGAATAGTTTTCAAAAACTGTTTTCGCGTCGTCGTCTTTCTTATCGCCGAGCGAAACAAACTTCTCGAAGGCCGGGTCGCGCTGGTTAATCCAGTCGTTGCTGGCATTGGGTTGAATGCGCTTCCACTTTTTTTCGCGGTGAAGTCCGTTGAGGCTTTGAAAGCCACGGATGAGCGCCAGCTTTTCCTCGCGGTCGAGGTAGTCTCCGATGTCGTGGTAGTGGAGTTCGCACTTACCGCTTTTGTCGGGATTCCGAACGAATAGTGAAATGGCGACCGGCGTGCGCGTGCCTTCGCCAAAGACGTTGCCCTTCTCCATGCGGCGCTGCTCGCCGGACGTGCGAGCGTTGCCGCGAAGATTGAAGACGTAGATGGTGGAGAACTCACTGGTCAGGCTCGCCCGCAATCCTTCCATCGCGTTGCCGTCAATGAACGCGCCGTTGGACACGAACCCGACAATGCCCTTGCCATTGATTCGGTCGCTGGCCCAGCGGAGCGCGCGAATGTAGCTGTCGTAGAGACTATTCTTGTTCGTCGCGCTGGATTGGGCGGCGTAGGTAGAGCGGATGCGCTCGTCGAGGATGGGGTATTTGAGATTTTGGTTGTTCGCGTTCGCGTCGCTCTGGCCGACGGAATACGGCGGATTCCCGACGACGACGCGGATGGGGCTTTGCTTCTGGCGTTTCACCCGGCGGTTGTTTTCCGGGAACATCTTTTCCTCCAACTCACCCTTGGTTTCCGAAAGCTGAAACGTGTCGGTGAGGACGATGCCCTCGAACGGAACGTAGCAGCCGACGTGAGGAGGCTCTGACTTCTTCCCCGCCCGATAAGTTTGAGCCTCGTTACCTCGGCTGCTACCAAGCTTTTGAAGCCCATGAAACGTTTCCTCGATGTTGATGGCGGCGATGTAGTAGGCGAGCAGGACGATTTCGTTGGCGTGCAGCTCGTGCTGATATTTTCGCAGCAGGTCAGCGGGCGAGATGAGGCCGCTCTGGAGCAGGCGCACGATGAACGTGCCCGTGCCGGTGAACGGGTCTATGACGTGGACATCTTTCGCGCCGAGCGAGGATTTGAATTCGTGCTGCAAGACATCCTCCACGCTGCGGATGATGAAGTCCACGACCTCGACCGGGGTGTAAACAATGCCGAGACGTTCGGCCATCTTGGGGAACGCGGTGCGGAAGAATTTGTCGTAAAGCTCGATGACGACGCGCTGGCGGCCCTCGGCGTTGTCGATGCCGGAGGCGCGCTGGCGGACGCTGGCGTAGAATTTCTCCAGCGCGGCGGTTTCCTTTTCCAGCGCCTGGTCGTGCAGCGTGTCGAGCATGGTCTGCATGGCCTTGGACACGGGGTTGTGCTGGGTGAAGGCGTAGTTCTCGAACAGCGCGTCGAAGACCGGGCGGGTGATGACGTGCTGGGAAAGCATTTCGATGGCGTCGTCTTCGCTGATGCTGGGATTGATGTTGTCGCGCAGGCCGGCGAGGAACGCGGCGAAGGCTGCCTTGTGCCGGGGTTCACCGCTTTCGAGCAGGGCGCGGATGCGGTCGGTGTGGCGCTCGGCGATGACCGCCACGTCCTTGGCCCAGCTTTCCCAATAGCGCCGGTCGCCGCACTTGAGGACGATGCGGGCGTAGATGGCGTCCTTCCATTCCTCCAGTTGCGGGAAGGCAAACGCGCCCTGCACTTCGCGGAGCTTGGGCTGGCTGTCGCCTTCGTGGCCCGGCTCGTTCCCGGGTTCGCCGATGCCGATGACTTGAATCGCGTCGGGGCGCTGCTTGTTGAGTTCGATCTGGTTGACGGTGGCGTTGAAGCGGTCGTCGTGGGCACGGAGCGCCTGCAAGACCTGCCAGACGACTTTGTATTTCTCGTTGTCCTTGAGCGCTTCCTCGGCG
>JAYVOY010000055.1:0-2762 GCA_043757645.1 Verrucomicrobiota bacterium | reverse complement strand
ATCTCGCGCTGGAGGCGCAGGATGGTCTGGCGCATTTCGTGGATGCCCTCGGGATCGAGGCCGTCGCTGGGTTCGTCGAGGATGAGCAATTTCGGATTCGGCAGCAGCGCCTGCGCGAGCGCGAGCCGCGTCCTCATGCCGTGCGAATAGGTGCGGACTTTCGCGTGCTCGCGGCCCGTGAGGCCGACCCAATCGAGAATCTCGCGAATGCGCGCGGGCGGGGTGGGCGCGGTGTAGTGCGAGAGAATTTCCAAATTCCGCCAGCCGGAAAGGTAATCGTAAAACACCGGCGTCTCGAAAATCGCGCCGACGTGGTGCAGCGCCTTTTGCCGCTCGGTGGTGACATCGAATCCGCAGACGCGCATCTCGCCGCTGGTGGGCCAGACCTGGCCGAGCATCATGCCGATGGTGGTGCTTTTGCCCGCGCCGTTGTGGCCGAGGAGGCCGAAGATTTCGCCCTGGGGCACATCGAGCGTGAGGCTCTTGACGGCCTCGCGCTCCCCGAAAGTTTTGCAGAGGTTCCGCAGGTGAATCACCGCGTGCCCCCCAGTTCGAGGAGGTTCTTAATGTGCCCGTCGGCGTAGAGAAAATTCACGTCCTTGTCCGTTCCGAAATTTTTGTGGAACGACTCCTTGTCGTAAAACAACGGAATGTTGTGCTGGCCGGGCGTGAGGTTGAAGACGGAGAGATTGTCGGCGTCCTGATCGTTCAACAAGCTGTTCCAACCGTAGCTGGAGCCGCTCTGCGTGAAGACGCCGTCGCGGTCCGCGGGGCACTGCCAGATGTTCGTGCCCTCGAATTGCCGGGCGAGAACGGCGGGCGGACTCGGCAGCGCGGGCGTCGGTGCGGCGTTGGTGCCGTAAACGCTGTCGCGCATCATCGGCATGCGGTTGTTGTTGTCGCCGACGTAGAGTTGGAGGCCGAGGCCGATTTGGCGGAGGTTGCTCAGGCACTTGGCGGCGCGGCCCGATTCCTTCGCGCGCGAGGTCGCCGGAATGATCATGCTCGCGAGAATGCCGATGATGCCGATGACGACGAGGAGTTCGATCAGGGTGAAGGCCCGCGTCGCGCGCGCCGCGCATCGCACTCTGGTGCCACGCGCAGCGCAATCCTTCAGCCCCAACGGGGCTGCGTCCTCCAGCCCAGGGTTGCCCGCGCCGCGCGGGCTACCCTGGGTAACCGGGGCCACCATTGCCGCAACCCCAACGGGGTTGTGGCAAATCGGCCGACGAGGGAATCCACAATCCCGTTGGGGTTGTGCCGCATTGCTACTCCGGTCCCCAGGGTAGCTCGTTCCTCGCAACCCTGGGCTGGAGGACTCAGCCCCGTTGGGGCTGGCGGGCGCGACGCGGTGAATTGGGGCAACGGCAATGGGCGAAAATGTTTTCATCGGGGGCGAAATAGTTTTCCGCTTTCCATCGTGCGCTGAATTTCCTCGAGCAACGGGGCCAGCTCGGCCTTCGTCTGGCCCGAGCTTTGTGAGTAGTAGGTTTTCAAACCGATGGCGGTGATTTTCTTTTGCAGGTCCTCGTTCATCGCGGGGCCGCGCGGGCCGTCGCCGTTTTGCGCCAGCACCTCGGGGCTGTCCTGAAGTTTGCGCATATTTTTCACCGCGTCATCGACCGCCTTCTTGCGCTTCTCCGGCGGCATTTCTTCGAAGGCGCTGATCATCTGCTTGAAGCCCGTCGGCATGGTCGCCTCAATGAAGTCGCCCTTCTCCTGATCGTTCATGTCCTTGAACCAGCGGTTCCATTCTTTGTCGAGCCGCGCGGTCCGGCGCTCGTCGGCGGGCAGCGCGTTGAGTTGGTCGGCGAGCTTGCGGATGGCCTTGGCGCGGTCCTTGTCGGCGAGCTTGCTCAAATCCCCCGCGCGCATATACGCGCGCACCTTGTCCGCCGTGACGCGGGAATTCTTGGCGAACGCGTAGCCGACCAGCGACACCACCCAGATGGCGACCACGAGGGCGGCTCCGTAAACCAATGGCCGATGACGTTGTGAAATCATAACTGCACTAAATCCGTTTGCCTGCCGACGACTCGCCGCCCGCGTTGGTGCCCCGCAAATCCCACCGACCGCCGCGCCTTCTGAGACGCCCCATCCGGGCCGCGCGTTACGGCGTTTTTTTCGCCGTCACAGCCTCCACGCGTCGCCGCGCCTCGGCAAGCTGTTCGGGCGTGAGAAGTTTGGTGACCAATTCCAAATAACCCGGCGCATCCTTCTCGCCCTGGCCCGCCGCGAGCGACCAGCATTTATACGCCTCAACCAAATCGCGCGCCACGCCGCGCCCGCTCACGTACATCACGCCGAGATTCAACTGTCCCTGCGACGACCCTTGCTCCGCAGCCTTGCGATACCACTTCACCGCCTCGGCATCATCCTTGGCGACGCCCTCGCCGTTGGCCAGCAGCACGCCGAGATTCGCCTGCGCCGCCGTGTGCCCCAGTTCCGCCGCGCGCCGATACCACTTCGCGGCCTCCTTCTCGCTGCGCTCCACGCCGAGGCCCTTGGCAAACATGCTGCCGAGATTGAACTGCGCCACGGGATCATTTTGCTCGGCGGATTTGCGATACCACTTCGCGGCCTCACTCAAATCCTTAGCCACCGATTCGCCGCTGAAATAGAGCCACGCCAGCCCCGCCTGCGCCCGCGCGTCACCCGCCTCGGCTTTCTTCCGCAGCGTGGCGACCTCCTGATTCTCCGCGCGGCACGCGGGTAGCGCGGCGAGGAGAAACAGCAGCAACACCGCTCGCAGCGCGGGGGAA
>JAYVOY010000054.1:0-2764 GCA_043757645.1 Verrucomicrobiota bacterium | reverse complement strand
GGGGCCAGCGAGGCCGCGCGCTGTGAGATCCGATAATTCATAAACGGCGCAGACAATGGGGAGCGCGGACGCGTGGGGCAAGGCGGCATTTCAAACAGTTTTTCACGGCAAACAAGGGCACGGACGAACCGGCCCCCTTCCCAGCGGGAGAAGGATGGGGTGCGGTAGAACAGCCACGAAATTCAACGAATGCCCCGATTTACCAAGCCGTAACGATGCAGTAGGAGCGCCGCCGTCTCGGCGGCTCACCCCGTCCAAACGGGGTGAAAGCGCGGATTTATCGCAGCCCAAAATGTTCCCTGAACGGGGAACGAAAAGAGGCAGTGTGAATGGCCCGCGCGGACTGCCCACGCCCGGAGCCGCCGAGACGGCGGCGGTCCTACCCACTGCATGGTTACGGCTCAATCCCTCCGGGACAAAGCCAGCGAATTCCCGAAAGGCATTGGCCTAAAGGCGGAACTCCGAACGGAAAACGGGGGCGCGGGTTCTGGTCCCGGAGGGACACCGCGGGAAATTAGCCGGGGGCCAGCGAGCGCAGCCCCCGGTCCGCCGCGCGAAAATCCTTCTGCCCCGGAGGGGCATCGGAGAAAAAATCCGGTGTTGTCGCGGGAACGATGGTCCTCCGGCGCCCCTCCGGGGCATATTCACGAAAGCGCGCCAACCGGGGGCTGCGCTCGCATCCGCTCGCTTGCCCCCGGCTAATCTTCTCCGATGCCGCTCTGCGGCAGAGAATGGGCGCGCATCGCCCACAAAACGCGCGCGCACCCCGCCGCCTAAAGACGGAACTCCGAACGAAAACCGCCCGCGCGCGTGCGGTGAGGCGGCGTAAACGCCGCGCTCCGGGTCAGCGTCTCGTTACCTCGACTCCTACATGGAGGCGGTGTTCACGCGCTCTTCGCCGTCATTGCCGCGACCATCGTTTGCAATTCGCGGTGGTTCACTTTGCCCGTGCCCAGCTTGGGGATTTCGCGCACGGAGACGATTTCACGCGGGACGCAGAGATTCGTCAGGCCCCTGGCTTTGATGGCGGCGCGGACCTCGTCGAGCGTGAGGCGGGGTTCGTTGGAGACGGCGATGAGCGCCTCGCCCTTGTCCTCGCAGGGGCGTGTGACGACGGCGGTTTGGCAGCGCATTCCATAGTGCGGGAAGGCCCCGGCGAGGGCGTCCTCGACGGCGGTGAGGCTGACCATTTCGCCGCTGACTTTCGCGAAGCGTTTCAGGCGGCCGCGGATGTGCAGATATTTGTCGGCGTCGATGTGAACAATGTCGCCGGTGTCGTACCAACCGCCGAGCGAGTGGAACTTCGCGTTGGCATCGGCGTTGAGGTAGCCCTTCATCACGTTGGGTCCGCGCACGAGCAGGCGGCCGGCGTCCTCGACGCCCTCGATTTTCTCCAGCTTGTATTCCATCCCCGGCATCACGCGACCGACCGAGCCGTAGCGCGGTTCGAGCGGCGTGTTCACGCTCACGCAGGGCGCGCATTCGGTCGCACCGTAGCCCTCGAGGATGCGCACGCCGAAGCGCTGCGACCACGTGGTGGCGGTGCTCTCCTGAAGTTTTTCCGCCGCGGAAAAGAGGTATCTCATGCTGCGAAAATCGTACGGATTGGCCTTGCGCGCGTAGCCGTTGAGGAAGGTATTGGTCCCGAGAAAAATCGTGCAGTTCTTTTCGTAGACGACCGTCGGCACGATGCGGTAATGCAGCGGCGACGGGTAGTTGAAAACGTAACAGCCGCGCACGAGCGGCGCGACGATCCCGCCCACGAGGCCGAAACTGTGGAAAAGCGGCAGCGCGTTGAGGAAGCGGTCGTCGTCGCGGATATCGGTCGTGGCGAAAATCTGGCGGAGATTCGCGAGCAACCCGCCGTGCGTGATCTCGACGCCCTTGGGGATGCCCTCGGACCCGCTGGTGAAGATGACGGCGCAGGTGTCGCCCGGCTCCAGCGGGGCGTGCCGGAGCGCGCGGCCGACGGAGAAATAGTTCCCGAGCGCCGCGGAAAATTTGGCGAACGCGCCGACCTCGGCGCGGATGTCCTCGAGGTAGATGAAGTGCAGGCCGGCGGCGAGGAGGGGCTCGATCTTCACCTTGGCCTTTTCGAGGAAGGCGCGCGAGGTGATGATTTGCTTCAGGCCGGCGAGCTGGGCGCAGGCGATCATGGTCGGGCCGCCGGCGGAGAAATTGAGGAACGTCGGCACCTTGCCCGCGGCCCAGAGGCTGAGCACGGTGAGCGCGCCGCCGTTGACGGTCGGCAACATGACGCCGATGCGCTCGCCGTGGGTCGGGGAGAATTTTTTCCGCCACTGGCCGGCGAGCACCTCGGTGCCGGTCATGATGCGCCGGTAGGTCAGCTCGGTGAAGCTGATGTCCTCGCACGCGATGCGGCCGGGGATGGCCGCGGCGGTCTCCGCGATCGCCGTCGCGAGCGTGCGGGGGCCGAACGCCATTTCCGTTTCGAACTGCTGCTGCACGATGCGGTCGCGCAGCCACACGGTGATTTTTTGGCGCGCGACGGTGTGCGCGAGGTGAGCGAAGCTCGGCGCGGTGAGCGGCGCGCTGAAATGCGCCGACACGCGCGGGAACCACTGCGTCCAGCCCTTGTGCCGGACCCAGCGCACGCGGACGGCGTTGCGCAGGTAGCACGTCACGACCTTGGCGCCGGTGTGGTGGATGAGGAAGGCGGTGCCGTCGTAGATCCGCATCAGCGAACCCGTGGCGGAGATGCGGCCCTCGGGAAAAATCACGAGCTTGCCGCCGGCGTGCAGGT
>JAYVOY010000053.1:0-2767 GCA_043757645.1 Verrucomicrobiota bacterium | reverse complement strand
GCGGCGTGGGTTATCCGGATGCGTTGGTTGGTCATTTCCATTCGCGCTTCGGGTTTTGATAATTGGCTTCGGGTCGAGACTTGGTGCGGGATTGAGGGGAGTCATTTCCCGCGGCCAGCCAAGCAGAATCCCAACGGGATTCCGGCCTCCAGCCCAAGGTTGCGCAGCTACCATGGGAACCGAATTGCCGGGCACCCAACCCCAACGGGGTTGTGGCAACGCCCGGCGACAATGGCCACAACCCCGTTGGGGCTGAACGCGAAGCCGGGGACGGTGCGCTGGGTGTATTGGTTCAACGCATTGGCGGTGTAGGTCTCGACGCGGAGGTTGGAACCGCTGGCGTTTGCCGCCGTGGGCGGCGGTCTGGCGGTTGCCGATGTCATCGAAGCCGTACTCACTCCGCCTTGGTTACGTGGCTGCGCGCAATCTCATAAGTCCATTCACCCTCACGCTTGGCAAACTCCAGTGAAGACGCCGAATTGCTATCCACCCACGCTGTGACATTACTTGGAGAATGAACTACTATTAGTTTGAGTCGATATGGCCACCAGACTTTCCAAGCCATTATCTTACGAATCCGGTTCAATTCGTCGGACGATACCTTTTTGTCAGTGGATACATCGTACGGAGTAGCATGCTCGTAATCCGTCGGCATCACGTTTCCAAGATGTAATTGAATTTCGTTTGCTCTATTTTGAAGTGTTTTGGTCAGCGGTCGCATCGAGCCTACCATTACCGGTACTGGCCGATGTTGCATCCAAAGCCGGTGGGTAATGACGATAGCAAACAGCACACTAAAACCGAATGCCAGACTTCGCCGATTGGGCTTCATACGTTGAATGACGAGAATGATCCGCTGAAGGACATTTCAGGGCTACCAATACTTGCCGCCGTTATATTTACCTGACAGCCACCCCGTGAACCAAGTGTTAAATTTTGAGGCTCCTGCCGGTGTGAAGGATGGATCATTGGCCCCGATGTCACTGTGAGCCCTCGATGTTAACATACCGTACGCTTGACTCTGGATATAACTACTCGCTGCGGCTGCCTCGCTTTTCATTCTAGTCTCACACTCCGAGGTCGTCCATGTCGAACTGCCAGTCCACCAAGAAGAAAACCACCCTTTCTTAGCGCAGTGAGACTTGAGGTACGTAATCGCGACTGGAAGCGCTTTAGCGGCAAGCAGATCATCGGAATGTGCATGAACGTCCTCGTGTGCCGCCGCATTTGGACATGGAGGTGATGGGAAGGAGTTCAGTTCGACAACGGTATTTGCTGCCCAAGTTGCAGTGTCGAGTTTACAGCAGCACCCAAAGACCAGAACGGTGATGTTTGTTATCGTTGGATTAAACGTCGTTCTACCTCCGTCGCCGGAAGGCAAGGTTGCAAATCTGGTCGCATATTGGCCAGTTGAATCAATTACGATAGTTGGTTCGTTGCGGACAAAAGCAAAAAGATTTTCACCACCCGGCTCCTCAATCGGATCCCTGCCCAACCACCTCCCCACCCCCGCATCATAATCCCGATACAGGTACTTCACGCGGCTGGTAATGTCATCGGCGAACTGGGTGCTGAAGCGGAGGGAGTTGGCGCGGGCGGCGGGGCCGGTGGCGCGCAGGGGGTTGCCGAAGTGGTCGTAGTCGTAGCGGGCGCTCTCTTGTCCGCTACCGGCGCTCACTAACGCGCTCACGTTGCCATTGCCGTCGAAGCAGGCGAAGTGAGTTGAGGGTTGAGGGGTTGAGAGTTGAGAGACGTCCGAGCGCACGCCGCGGGCGTGCCGTTTTCGGCGGCTCGCCGAAAACCTCGTGCCACTCACTTTTTGGCGCGGAGAAGAAAGTTAGCACTGGGACACGATGGTTGGGGCGGGCCGCCCAAACCCGCACGCGGCCGCGTGCGCTCCCCATTCTCATTTCGGAATTCAGGCTGAAGGAACAAAGTCGCGAGTGCTTGAACCTCACCGCTCCGAAGCAGCGAGTGCGAGCCGCGGCACGGGGAGCGCACGCCGCGGGCGTGCCGTTTTCGGCGGCTCGCCGAAAACCTCGTGCCACTCACTTTTTGGCGCGGAAAAGAAAGTTAGAACTGGGACACGACGGTTTGGGCGGGCCGCCCAAACCCGCACGCGGGCCGCGTGCGCTCCCCATTCTCATTTCGGAATGCGGGCTGAAGGAACAAAGTCGCGGGTGCTTGAACCTCACCGCTCGCCCGACAGCAGCCGGAAATAATCGCCGATCGATTCCTCCGCGCCGCTGGGGAAACTCTCCTGGCCCGCGCGCGCTTTCAGTTCCTGCCGGTCCACCTTGATCGCGGACTCTTTGCGGATGCTCTTCTCGGGATCGACCAGCAGGTTGGTCGCGCGTTTCACTTTCTTCAATCCACCCAGCGCGGACTCCGCGCCGAAGCCGAATTGCTGCTCCTGAAATCCCGCCAGGTCCGGCCGCACGATCACGATTTGCACCGGCGCGCTGCGACCGAGGCTCGGGCCGGACTCGGTGTTGTTGTCCTTCGCGGTGACGGTGAGCGTGATGCGGTCGCCGGGTTCCAGCGGCGGCGAAAGGCTTTTGAAAATCTCGGCGAAATTTCCCTTCACGCGGTCGCGCGCGGGTTCGATTAGGCGCGCGACGGTGCCGTTGCGCGGCGAGCGTCCGAGCAGCGCGTCCACCGTGTCGATGCGATATTCGAGCGCGACTTCCGCCACGCCGAAATCATCCTCGGCCACGTAGTTCAAGCCGAAGCCCGCCGCCGCGGGGTTTGCTGCCGCGTGCGACCG
>JAYVOY010000052.1:0-2769 GCA_043757645.1 Verrucomicrobiota bacterium | reverse complement strand
AGGTCACGCCCCACGGCATCCACGGTTTGTCGTTCACGAGAAAATCCCCGTGTTCATTGATCCGAACCGAGGTGATCGGCGGCGGCGGCCCCTCGTGCGCGAGGCGGCAAAACGGCGACGACAGCACGCTCCACGCGGACTTGCCCGCGGTGTCCACCGTGCTCACGCGCAAGACCCAGTTGCGCTGCGGCTCGTCGAACGGCTGCAACGGGAGGAACGACAGGTCGAGTTCGGTCACCACCAGATTGCGAAAATCATCCAGCATTCCGACGGGGATTTTCGCGCGCTGTTGCTGGATCGCCTGCGGCGTCGCGGGGACGGAGAAGGTCTTCAGCACCTCGCTGGTTCCGCGGCGCAGGACTTCCATTTTCAACTCCTTGATTTCCGCCAGCGTCGCGTGCGCGAGACCGAGATTCACGCGGACGAACTGCTTTTGCTCGGGCTGCAAATAGAGGGAACCCAATTCCAAATCGAGCGGGACGGTCCACACCGCGACTGGCATGCGGAGCGAGTTAAGCACGGCCTGCTGGTCGTCACGGAATTCAAAGTCGACCACTTGTTCCGCGTATGCCCGCCCCGCCTGATGTAGCTCATGCGGCAACCGAATCGGGATCCGCGCCCCCACCGCCGCGCGCACCGCCATCACTCGTTTCACGCGCCCGTTGTCGATGCTGTACGTCAGTTCCCGGGCCGGACCGGGATTCACCAACTCCGCAGTCACCATATTTCTCCCGAGCAACTGCTCACCCAAATCCAACTTCTCCAAATGCGGCCCCGTCTCCGTCGGCACTGGCGGCGCGAGCGCGACGCCGCGCGCCTGCAATTCCGTCGCCGAACTTTCCGGCTCGAACAGCGCCACGTCATCCCACCACACCACGCCCGCCGCGTTTTGCTGCGGTTGGTGCCCCGTGCCGCCGAGCGTGTAGCCGTTCATGCCGCGCGCGCAGAGCTTGAGGCGGATCGATTTCACGGGCGTCGTCGGCGCGAACACCTGGCGAATCAGTCGCCAATCCTCGGTGCCAAACGACAGCGGATTTTTCTGGATGAAATTGTACCCATTGAGCCGCCTGCCGCCCTCGTCCTCCGCGTCGAGCTGCAACATGCAAAGCTGATGCGTCTTGATCCACACGCGCGCCTCGATCAGGCGCGGCGCGGTCTGGTTCAGCGTCACCGCGTCGCTCGCCACGCACACTTCGTCACCCGTCGGCACCGTCATGCGCAGCGACGCGCGCCCGCCGTGCGGCACGAGCGTGTCGCGCTCGACGGTGCCGCGATTGTCCGAGTTGCTGTTGTGCCAGGTGTTGAAAATGTAATAAATCCCCGGCGGAAAATAACGGTAGCGCTGCGCCCGCGACCAACCCTTCGGATACGTTTCCCCCTCGGGTTCAAACCCGCCGAAGGGCAAGACATTCGGCCCCGCCGGCCCCGGCTCGACGAGCGACGCCTCGAGCAATTCCACGGTCCCGCCCTGGCCCGTGGCGTAGCTGATTTCGCAACCGAGCGACATCGGCAACAGCGCGCCCTTGACCGTAAAATCCTTGTTCTTCTGCGCCGCTGCGAGCCAGTCCGCCGCGGGCAATTTCACCTCGACCGTGCGCGCCGCGTAGGTGCCCTCGGGCACCGTGACGCTCGCGTTCGTGATGCGCGCCTTCGCCGCCTGATCTTCGTTCCAGCCCAGATTCGCCTCCGTGCTCAACCACGAAACCGTGAGCGTCACCGCGCCAGTGGGCACCTCCTGCGCGGCGAGTTTCACGGCGAAGGTCACGTCGCGCACGAGCGCCAGCGCGTTCGTGCTGCGCAGCGCGAGCGCCTCGGGATAACCACCCGCGTCCGGCCAGCCGGCGAGTTTTTTGGGATTGTGAATCGTCACCCAGTTCACCGCCTGCGACGCGCGCGAGCCGCCGCTGAGAAACACGCGCCGCTCGCCGCGCGGCTGGTCCGCGTCGCGCCACTCCCATTTGCCGGTGATGCGCCACGCGTCGGGATTGTAATCGCGGCGGTTGAAAACCTCGGTGGTGTAATTCCAGTGATGGTTCTTCAACTCGGGCAACATCGTGAGCCAGTCGTCCTGGAAATTGCCGTTGCGCAGCAGATTGCCCGCGGCGTGCGCGGACGCGGCGGCAAGGAGTGCGAGCAGGGCCAGCGTGAGAAGTTGCACCGCGCGGGAGTTGATTCCGAGGAATCGGAACAAAGGAAGCATCATAGGCGGCAAAAGTTCGTCGGGAAAACCGCGCGACTGTGCCAGCGCCGCGGGGGCGTGCAAACAAACTTGTCGGACGCGTTGCGCGTCGGGCGCCTGCTCGGCGGAGCGCGGGTGTTGGCCGGGGAAGCGGCGTAAACGCCGCGCGCCTTGCGCGTGGCTTCGGAATTCCCGCGAGCCGGTTTCGGGGTTCGGGTGCAATCACACCCGTGCGCGCCCGCTTGCGCGCCGGAGGCTTGCGAACGCGAAGCGTTCGCACACAATCCCGGGATGACCACCGCCGCTCTCCCGCGCACGCTCGCGTTGCTGCTCCTGCTCGCCATTGAAACCCGCACCGCCATCCACGCCGCCGCGTGGGAAACCATCGCGCCGTATTTTTCGCCGCCCGCGGAGTTCGCCGGGCAGCTTGGCGCGTTTCGCTCGCCGCTGCTTTTCAACGACGGTTCCCCCAGCAAGACCGCCGCCGACTGGCCGCGCCGCCGCCGCGAAATTCTCGAGCAATGGCACGCGTTGCTGGGACCGTGGCCGCCGCTCCTCGAGAAGCCCAAGTTTGAAATTCTTTCCGAAAC
>JAYVOY010000051.1:0-10267 GCA_043757645.1 Verrucomicrobiota bacterium | reverse complement strand
GACCGGGCGGACGCGGTGCTCAAGGCCATCCGCGCGGAAAAACACGCGGCGTGGATGATTGGGGAAGTGGTGAAGGGCAGGGGAGAGAGTCGGGTGGTGTAGGCGTAACGATGCAGTAGGACCGCCGCCGTCTCGGCGGCTCACACCGTCCAAACGGGGCGGAGGCGCGGATTTTCCGCGGTCCAAAATGCTCCCGGAATAGGGAACCGAAAGCGCGCGGACCATTTGCCCCCGCGGACTTTCCCACGCCCTGAGCCGCCGAGACGGCGGCGGTCCGCCAATTGCATCGTTACGGTTGAGGGGGAGGGTTAGAGTCTCGTGACCTCGACTCCTACAAGAGGAGAAAGGTCAGGCCAACGCGGCGCGGGCGTGGGCGAGGTCGCGGGCGATTTGGGATTGGAGGGCGGCGAGGTCGGGGAACTTTTTTTCGTCGCGGAGTTTTTCCACGAAGGTCAATTCGAGTTCGGTGCCGTAGAGGTCGCCGGTGAAATCGAGGAGGTGGGCTTCGGCGTGGATTTGCGGCGTGGGCTGCGCGCGCGTGGGGCGGAGGCCGAGGTTGAGCGCGGCGGGATGCGTGGCGTCGCCGGTGCGGGCGAGGACGGCGTACACGCCGTTGGGCGGGAGGATTTGGCCGCGCGTGTCGAGGTTGGCGGTGGGGAAGCCGAGTTGGCGTCCGACTTGATCGCCGGGAACGACGGTGCCGGCGAGGGCGTAGGCGCGGCCGAGCATTTGGCTGGCGGCATCGAGACTGCCGGTGCGGATGGCCTCGCGGATGCGCGTGCTGCTGACGGTTTGGCCGTCGAGCGCGACGGAGGCGAGGCCGTGAATCGTGAAATTAAGTTCGGCACCCAGGCGGCGAAGGAGTTCGACGTTGCCACCGCGTTGATGGCCGAAGGTGAATTGTGCGCCGACGCAGATGCTGTGGATGTGGCCGAAATCGCGGACGAGGCCGCGGATGAATGCCTCGGCGGGCTGTTCGCTGAGGGCGCGGTCGAAGTGCAGGAGCAGCGTGGCATCGACGCCGAGGGCTTCGATGGCGCGGAGTTTTTGCGGCAGGGAACAGATCAACGGCGGTACGCGGTGCGGCGCGACGATGGTGGCGGGGTGGGCATCGAAGGTGACGACGACGGCGCGCGCGGCGTGCTGGCGCGCGTTCATCAGCGCTTGGCGGATGACCTGTTGGTGGCCGAGGTGGACGCCATCGAACGTGCCAATCGCGAGGCAGACGCGGCGCGCGTGCGTCGGGAGTTCGAGCGGGCTGCGGAGAAGTTGCATGACCCTAGAAGAAAAGAATCGTGCCCACGAAACACACGAAACACACGAAAAGGAAAGACCGGGAATCGGTGAGCGAATTCCTACCGAACTTTGAAGTTGAGTTTGCGAGCCGCGCAGCGGCTCGGGGAGCGCACGCCGCTGGCGGGCAGTTTTCGGCGGCTCGCCGAAAACTTCGTTCCACTAACCTTTTCGTGCGGGGAGGAAAGTTAGAACTGGGACACGATGGTTTGGGCGGGCCGCCCAAACCGGCACGCGGGCCGCGTGCGCTCCCCATTCCGAATTTGAAGTTCGGGTTCACGAGATAGGTGACGAATTGTGGCGGCGGTGAACCTCGATCAGAGCCTTTGTTTTCGTGTGTTTCGTGGGCAAAACTTTTTCCACTCGTGAGGGTGACGGAAGGCGCGGGATGCGCGAGTGGCTTACGCTTGTGCGGCGAGTTTCAGGAAGGGGATCACGCGGTTGGTCAGCTCGGGGAGGGAAAGTTTTGGAACGTCTTCCATCGGGATCGCGTCGGCGATGTCGAAGCGGCCGCTGACGACGCGGCGCAGGGTGATGAGGTGCGCGCCGCAGCCGATTTTCTGGCCGAGTTCGTGGGCGATGGAGCGGACGTAGGTGCCCTTGGTGCAGGCGAGGCGGAACCACGCGTCGGGTTCGAGATAATCGCTGAAACGAAAATTGTAGATGTGGACGAGGCGCGCCTTGCGTTCCACCTCGATGCCTTTGCGCGCCATTTTGTAGAGCGGCACGCCGGCGACTTTCACGGCGGAAACCATCGGCGGCATTTGCATGAGGTCGCCGAGGAACGCCTCGCCGAGTGCCTCGAGTTTTTCCACGGTGAGCGGCGGGACGGGTTGCGTGGCGGTGATTTTTCCGGCGGCGTCGTAGCTGTCGGTCGCGGTGCCGAAACGGATGCAGCCTTCGTACACTTTGTCGTCGGCCATCAGTTTTTCGGAGAGTTTGGTGGCGCGGCCCATGACGATGACGAGCAGGCCGGTGGCGTTGGGATCAAGGGTGCCGCAGTGGCCGACTTTTTGAATGCCGAACTGGCCGCGGATGAAATCCACGACGTCATGCGAGGTCGGCCCCGCGGGTTTGTCGATGAGGAGGGCGCCGTCGAGGGAACTGAAGGCCTGCATAGTTAATCGCGCGCGGCGTCGATGGCCTGTTTGATGGCCTTGAGCACGCGGCGTTGGATGGAGAGTGGGGTGCCGGGAATGCGCGCGCCCGCGGCGGCGACGTGGCCGCCGCCGCCGAATTGCGTGGCGATGGCGTTGACATTCACCTGCTGGCTTTTCGAGCGCATGCTGATGCGGGTGACGCCGGGTTCGGCCTCCTCGAAGACACACGCGACGACGACGGGTTCGATGTCGCGGATGTGATCGATGAGTCCCTCGCTGTCGTTGGGGGCCGCGCCGGTGCGTTCGTAATCGGCTTTCTTCAACCAGAAATACGCGATGCGATTTTGGTGGATGAGCTTGAAGTGATTGTAAACGTGGCGCAGCAGGCGGACGCGCGAGAGCGGGTAGGATTGGTAAACCTCGTTGCAAACCTTGGCGAGATTCGCGCCGCGTTTGACGAGTTCCGCGGCGGCGTGATAGGTCGCGGGGCGCGTGCTGGCGTATTGGAAGGAGCCGGTGTCGGTCGAGATGGCGGTGAAGAGGCAGTCGGCGATTTGCGGTGTGATGGGCCAGCGGGCGGCCTTGGCGAGCTTGAGGACGAGTTCGCCGCTGGAGGGTTCGCGCGGGGAAATCCAGTTGCAATCGCCGTAGCGCGTGTTGCTCGCGTGGTGATCGATGTTGAGGAGGATTTTCCGTGCTTGAATCAACGGGCCGACGGTGCCGAGGCGCTCGTGGCTGGCGCAATCGACGGCGATCACGCAATCGAAGCTGCCGCCGGCGCGCGGTTGCTGGACGAGCTTGGCGGGGTCGAGGAAGGCGAGCTTGGCGGGGACGGGGTCTTGATTCCAGCAGGTGACTTTTTTGCCGGCGTTTTGCAGGGCGAGCGTGAGGCCGAGTTGCGAGCCGATGCAGTCGCCGTCGGGGCGGATGTGGCCGACGACGCAGAGGGTTTGTGCCTGCTCGATTTCGGCGAGCAGGCGCTGAATGGTTTTCGGGGCGGGCTTCATGTTTCCGCGCGCGGGGTTGCGGCGGGCTTGGATTTTTTGGATTTCGATTTTGGTGCGGTCGCGGGTGCGGGCGCAGGCGCGGGCGCAATCGCGACGGGTGCGGGAACTGGCGTCGGCGTGACTGCGGGCGTTGCGTCCGGCGGCAGGGTTTTCTCGATTTCGCGGAGAATTTCGAGGACGTGGTTGCCGCGCTCGATGGTGTCATCCATTTCGAAGCGGAGCACCGGGGTGTAACGGAGCACGACGGACTGGGCGACGTCGTGTTGGATGCGCGGGCGGAGTTGAGCGAGAAGCGTGCGGGCGCGGCGGCGTTGTTCGGGCTTGCCGATCACGCCGAGAAACACGCGGGCACTGCGCAGATCGCTGGCGGGCTTGACCTCGTTGACGGTGATGAGGCCGGCCTGAGCCATCGGGATCTCGCGTTGGATGGCTTCGCCGATGGCGCGCTTGAGTAGCTCGCCGACACGCTGGACGCGGAGGGTGGACATGGTGAACGTCCGGTTTAGAGCTGCTGGGCGATGCGCTCGGTGGAGAAGGATTCGATGAGGTCGCCGGCGAGGAAATCATTGAAGCCGTCGATGCGGATGCCGCATTCCATGCCCGCGCGGACCTCGGTGACCTCGTCCTGAAAGCGCCGGAGGGAGAGCGTGTTGCCCTCGTAAATGCGGCTCTTGCGGCGCATGACGCGGACCTTGCCCTTGAGCACGCGGCCGGCCATGACGACGCAGCCGGCGACGTTGCCGCCCTTGGAGAGGGGGAAGAGTTTGCGAACTTCCGCGGAGCCGACGATGACGTCGCGCAGGATCGGATCGAGCAGGCCGGCCATGCCGAGTTTCACCTCGTCGATGAGTTCGTAGATGATGCTGTAGAGCTTGATCTGCACGGCGAGGTGCTTGGACTTGTCGGCGACGCCGGTGTCGATGCGCGTGTGGAAACCGAGCACGACGCCCTTGGAGGCGGCGGCGAGATTGACGTCGTTTTCGGTGATCGTGCCGACGCCGTGGAAGGTGATGTCGATCGTGACTTTGGTGGAATCGATCTTCTTGAGTTCCTCGACGATGGCCTCGACGGAGCCTTGCGTGTCGCCCTTGATGACGATGTGGAGGACTTTCTTTTGCTCGCCGTCGAGCACTTGGAAAAGAGTCTCGAGTGTGACGCGATCGGGGCGGTTGGTGTCGTCGGCATTCTCCTCGCCTTTGCGCTCGAAGGCGCGCTGCTCGGCGATGTCGCGGGCGGCTTTGTCGGATTCCACGACGGCAAAATCCGCGCCGGCGAAGGGCACGCCGTTGAGGCCGAGAAGTTTCACGGCGGTCGAGGGGCCGGCCTCCTTGAGGCGCGTGCCCTCCTCGGTGATGAGGGCGCGCACTTTGCCGTAAAACTCGCCGCACAGGACGATGTTGCCCGGGCGGAGTGTGCCTTTGCGGACGAGGACGGTGGCGGTGGGGCCGCCGGGTTCCACGCCGGATTCGATGACATTGCCCTTGGCCAAGCGGACGGGGTTGGCCTTGAGTTCCATGACCTCGGCTTGGAGGAGAATGGCCTCGAGGAGTTTGTCCACGCCGATTTTTGTGAGGGCGGAGACATCCACGAAAATGGTTTTCCCGCCCCATTCCTCGCAGGTCAGGCCGTGTTCCTGAAGCTGCTGGCGCACGCGCATCGGGTTGGCGTTCGGATGATCGCACTTGTTGACGGCGACGATGATTTCGGTGCCGGCGGCCTGGGCGTGTTTGAGGGCCTCGATGGTTTGGGGCATGACGCCGTCATTGGCGGCGACGACGAGGACGACGATGTCGGTGACATTCGCGCCGCGGGCGCGCATCGCGCTGAAGGCCGCGTGGCCGGGGGTGTCGAGGAAGGTGATTTGCTGGACTTCCTTTTTCCGTTCCGGGTGTGGGAAGGAAATCGTGTAGGCGCCGATGTGCTGCGTGATGCCGCCGGATTCGCCGGCGGCGACGTTGGCCTTGCGGATGACGTCGAGCAGGGAGGTTTTGCCGTGGTCCACATGGCCCATGATGGTGACGACGGGCGGGCGGGGCTTGAGGGTCTCGGGCTTGTCCTCGGTGTCGAGCTCGTCGTGGGCTTTGGCTTTTTTGGGGGCGTGAACGATGCCCTGGCCGCGCTCGCGTTTTTCGGTTTCGAAACGGAAGCCGTGTTTGGCGCAAACTTTTTGCGCGACGACTTCGTCGATGGTGTCGTTGACCGTTTTGAAAACGGCCAGTTCCATCAAGTCGGCAATGAGCTGGAAGGGTTTTCGCTTGAGGCGCTCGGCGAGATCACGAATGCCGACGGGCGGCTTCATGATGATGATTTCGCCGGTGGTCAGCGGAATGAATTTCGGCTCGGAGGGCTTGGCGGGTTCCGCGGGTTGGCGGTTGCCCTGCGGCGGCGCAAACCCGCCGCGGCGCTGGTCGCCGTAGCCGCCGCGATTGTCCTGGCCGCGTCCGCCGGGACCCTGGCCCGGACGTGAACCCGGCGCTCCCGCGCGCGGCGGCGGCGTGACGACTTTGGGCGCCGGGCGATCTTCGGGGCGCGTCGGACGGCGGGTGCCGAGTTGGTCGAGATTGACGCGGCCGACGAGGGAACCGAGGCCGGCCTTCGGCGGGGCAGGCGGCGGCGCCGGGGGCTGAACGGGCTGAATCGCGGCGGGCGTGCCCGCCGGTTTCTCGGCGACCGCGTGGGCGTGCTCAGGCGCGACGGGCGCGACGGATTCGGCGGGGGCGGACGGGGGCGGTTCCTCGCCGGCAATCGGTTCCGAAATAATCTCGGGCGGCGCAGGCTCCGGCGGTGGCGGCGCGATGATGATCAGCGGCGCGGGCGCGGGCGCGGGTTCTTCCTTTGGCGGAGGGGCGACGGCCGGCGTCTCGGCGGTGTCGGTGGGCGTGGTGGCACCCGCAGTTGGCCTGGCGAGGGCGGCGAGGCTCTCTTCGAGGAATTCGGCGGTGATCTTGTCGAGCGAACTGGACGGGACTTTGGCGGCAGTTATGCCCAGCGCCTTGGCCTTGACCAAGACGTCTTTGCTTTCGATGCCAAGCTTCTTTGCGATGTCGTAAATCCGGACGGGCATAATTCGTTTCTTCCGGCACTGAATGTTCGCATGGCCTTCATGCGGTCAATTGCGGAAGTTATTTGACTCTGCGTTCATCTGCCTAAACTCGTGAGGGTTCGGCGAGGGTTGTTTTGTTCCGTTCCAATGCGGTTTTGGCGGTTTCCAGAATGCTGAGGCCGTGTCCCGCCAATTCCGGGATGCTTTCCAAGTCCGAGGCGTCGGCGCCCAGAAGATCGTCCAAACTATGAAAGCCCGATTTAACGAGCACCGCGGCTTGGCTTCGCGGAATGCCCGCCGCCGTGAAGCGCGCGACGGCTTCCTCGACGCGTTGGTCGAAGCCCTTGGCGATGGAGGCTTCCTCCTGAATGTCCACCTGCCAGCCGGTGATCTTGGAGGTCAGGCGCGCGTTTTGTCCGCGTTTGCCAATGGCCAGCGAGAGTTGATCGCCGCTGACCAGAATGCGAATCCGGCGCCGGGTTTCATCGACCTCAAACGACTTCAATTTCGCCGGGGCCAGCGCGTTGGTGACGTAGTTCTTGATGCTCGCGTCCCAGTGGAAAATGTCCACTTTCTCGTTGTTCAACTCGCGCACAATATTCTTCACCCGTTGCCCGCGCAAGCCGACGCACGCGCCGACGGGGTCCACCTTCGAGTCGCGCGAATAAACGGCGAGCTTGGTGCGGAAGCCGGGTTCGCGGGCAATGCCCTTGATCTCGACGGTGCCGTCGCTGATCTCCGAAACCTCGCGGCGGAACAAGCGCCGGACAAACTCGGGGTCGGCGCGGCTCAGGATGATCTCGGGGCCGCCGTGTGTTTGCTCGACGGCCTTGACGTAGCAGGAAATCCGATCGCCCACCTGATATTCCTCGGTCGGCACGCGCTCGCGATTGGGCATCACGGCCTCGTGTTTGCCGAGGTCCACGCGGACATCCGAGCGCTCGAAGCGGCGCACGACGCCGGACACGATCTCGCCGACGCGATCCTTGAATTCCTTGAAAATCAATTCTTTCTCGTAGCGGCGCACCTGCATGAGGATGGCCTGCTTGGCCGTCTGCGCCGCGATGCGACCGAAGCCAGCGGGGGTGACTTCGATTTCCACTTCCTCGCCGAGTTGCGCGCCGGGACGAATCTTCCGCGCGTTGTCGAGCGAGATTTGATCGTGCTTGACGAGAACCTTTTCGACCACCATCTGCTTGGCAAACGCCCGGATCGAACCGCCTTTGGGATCAAAGACAACCCGCAAATCGCGCGCCGGACCGACGGATTTCTTGGCCGCAGCGACGAGGGCTTCCTCGACGGCCGTCGCGAGAACTTGCTTGGGAATGCCTTTCTCGCGTTCCCAATATTCCAATACTGAAATCAGTTCTTCGTTCATAAAAGTGTCGCGGTCGCCCGACCCATCAGGGGAACAAAAAAGTCGGTTGAAATATCACCGACTTTGCCCGTGCTGGTGGTCCAGCCCGCTCGTATTTGCAGCGTCAGGCTAGGAAGCCCCGCGCCCGGCGTCAAGCCGCAATTGCCGGTGTTTACGGGGCCGGTTGCATGGAGACCGGCCCGCGCCGCGCGGCGGCCGGGTTGGAATGTTCGTCGCCCCGCCGTTCATCGCGGATCAGCCGCGTGCTCCAAGAGCCATTCCACGTCACGGTCCGTTGGCGTGGTGTGCGAACGGGGAATCGCCATCCGGGGCATCGTCGTCGGCTCCAGCCAGGCGTGCCGTTCCACATGGCCGTCGGCAAAACTCAACTGCGCCCCGCGGCCATGCCGGTCCGCTGGAAAATCAATCAGATAAAACGGATTGACCGCGCCCATCCCGGCCGGATTTCCCGTGTGGCTGAAATCCGTCGCGAACGAGCCGTCATTAATCGTGTCGGCCCGCTCCTCGAGCAGTAAAAAAATCCGGTCCGGGCGTCCGATGTCCGGCGGCCCGCGGTAACTCTGATAATTCGTCCCGCCGCCGCCGATCCAGCGCACCAATCCATTTGTGGGATCCCGATACGGTGCGATGCGCCCGTTCATCGAATAGCTCCGCACCTTGCCGCTGCGATCAGCGGGGCACGCGTACACTCCGGTCTGCGGCACGTATCCGGCCAGCAGTGTCGCGTCGCGCCGCGTCAACCATTGCGGGTCGTTCGCCTCGCTCGCCTTGCTCATGTTCCCGGAAACCCATCCCCCGCTCGGTCCAAGCAGGTCGCCCGTGTCGGCATTGAGCGGAAACGCCCCGTTGTGATCGTCCGCGTAAAGTTTCAGCGCCAGCGTCAACTGCCGCAGATTGCCCTCACACTTCGCCGCCCAACCCTTGCCGCGACCGCCGGAAATACCCGCCACCAACAGCGCGGCCAAAATCCCGAGTATGGCGATCACCAGCAGCAGTTCGAGCAGGCTGAAGGCCCGCGCTGGCCGGTGCGGTGACGTTGGTTTCGGCCGGCAAAATAATTTGTCGCTCATTTTGCCACTCCGGTTTTTGCGGCCAGATCACGGCGCACAAAATACTCGTGGCCCGCCGCCGCCGATTCACGATGATAAGCCGCCGCCACGAAAGCCGCGAACGCCGCCCCGTGCAATTCCCGCCCGCACACCACCATTTGTTCGGGGCGGTAACGTTGCAACAAAGCCACCAACCGCGCCTCGGTCATTCGCCCCGTTCGCACCCGCTTCTGCGGCACCACCACCAATTCCGGCGGCATCACCATTCGCGCCGCGAACGCCAGTGCCGGCCGGTCCGTGTAAAACCACCGCGTCTCCCCGCGCCGCGCCCGCAAATTCCCCAGCAGCGCCTCGACCTCCGGCGACGAACCGTTCCGCGCAAACGCCGCCTCCCGCACCACCCGCCCCGGCACCGTCAGCACCAGCGCCGTCACCGCCACGCTCCAACCCAGGGCTGCCAGCGAAGTTCGCCACGACGGCCCGCTCGTCGCGCCCGCCGCCGCCCACCGCGTCACCACCCACTCCGCCCCTTTCCCCAAACCCACCGCCGCCAGCCACGCCAGCGGCACCGCCAGATGCAGGTAATAATAAAACCAAAACGGCCGATGCAGCCGATGCGCGAAATAACTTCCCAGCAACAACACCACCGGAAACACCCCCCACTGCGACCGCCGCAACCAACACCAAAGCAACCCCGGCACCGCCCCCAACCAGAGCGCCCAGTCCCCCGCCAACACCCGGTCCAACTGCTGATAGCGCGCCTCCGCAAACCCCGCCGCATTCGCGTCATCGAAATGCCCGCCCACCAACATTCCCGCCCCCATCCCCGGAAACACCGCCCCCACCGCCACCCACGCGCCGACCAACCCCGCCAGCCAAATCCCCACCGCCCGGCCCCACGCCCGCCGCTCCTCGCCCGGTCGCGCCAGCCAACCCCACACCAGCACCTGCACCCCCAGCGCCAGGAGCACCAAGCCCGCCGTCAACTTCGTCTGCAACGCCAGCCCTGCCAGCACCCCCGACAACCCCGCCAGCCAGCCACCGCCGCCGACCCCTCCGGTGGGGCCGCGTTGCGCGCGGCCTCCTTCCCCGTTCTGCAACTCCGCGACCGCACTCCAATCCGCGCCGCCCGGCGCGCGAAAAGTCCCCGCCCCTCCCTCCCGCCACCGCCACACACACACCACGGACGCCAGCGCCAGCGCATACGCCGGCAACCCAATCATCACCGCCCCGCACTGCAACAACACCTGCCCGGATGCCGCCAGCAAAACCAGCCCCACCACCGCGCCCCAAAATCCCGCCATCCGACTTACCAACCACGCGAAACACCCCGCCAGCAGCGTCGCCATCCCCAGCGTCAATCCCCGCGCCCAACCCATATCGGCCCCCGGCACCGC
>JAYVOY010000050.1:0-2771 GCA_043757645.1 Verrucomicrobiota bacterium | reverse complement strand
TCCCCATCCGCGCCGATTCGGTGCATATTGCCCGCCTAGAAAAGCGCATGAAAACTTACCTCCCCCGGTTGGCCCTCGTCGCGATCATCACCGGATTGCTCGCGCGCGCGGGCGGCGGCGGCGGCGGCGCGAGTGCCGCGACGCCCGCGGACGCGACGGCGATTTACGAGCAGCAAATCCGGCCTTTGTTCGAGCAGCATTGCTTCAAGTGCCACAGTCACACGGCGGATAAAATCAAGGGCGGCCTCGTGTTGGATTCGCTCGGCGCGATGCTGACCGGCGGCGACACCGGGCCGGCGATTGTTCCCGGTCATCCCGAGAAAAGTCTGCTCGTGAAGGCCGTCAAAAACACCGCGGGCTTGGAGAGCATCATGCCGCCGAAGAGCAAACTCTCCGCGGACCAAATCGCCGCGCTCGAAGAGTGGATCAAACTTGGCGCGCCGGTCCCCGCCTCCGCCACGCCCTTCGCCAACGGCCCGATGAAACGCACCGGCAAACTCACCGAGGCGGACAAGAAATGGTGGGCCTATCAACCCGTCACGAAACCCGCCGTCCCGCAGCCGCGCACCGCGAACTGGGCGCGCAATGACGTCGATCGCTTCATCCTCGCGCGCCTCGAACGCGAGGGTCTCCAGCCCTCGCCCGAGGCCGAGCGCGTCACGCTGGTGCGCCGGGTTTACTTCGATTTGGCGGGCCTCCCGCCCACGCCCGCCGAGGTGGATGAATTCCTCGCCGACAAATCCGCGGACGCCTACGAGCGGCTCGTCGAGCGCCTCTTGCACAGCCCGCGCTTCGGCGAGAAGTGGGCGCGGCACTGGCTCGATCTCGTGCGCTACGCCGACTCGGATGGTTACAAGGCCGACGACTTCCGCCCGCACGCGTGGCGTTATCGCGACTACGTGGTGAAGTCCTTCAACGACGACAAACCCTTCGACCGCTTCGTGCGCGAGCAACTCGCCGGGGACGAACTTTTCCCCGACAACCCCGACGCCATCGCCGGCACGATTTATCTGCGCCACGGCATTTACGAATACAACAACCGCGACGTCGCCGGCCAATGGCAGCGCATTCTCGAGGACATCACGGACACCACCGCCGACGCGTTTCTCGGTGTCGGCCTCCAGTGCGCGCGCTGTCACGATCACAAGTTCGACCCGATTCTCCGCGCCGATTATTACCGCTTCCAGGCGTTCTTCGCGCCGCTCTTGCCGCGCGAGGATATCACGCTCGCGACCGCGCCGCAGCGCGCGGAATACCAGGCGAAGCTCTCCAAATGGGAGGCCGCCACCGCGAGTCTGCGCGCGGAACTCGAGACCATTCTCGAACCCGTCCGCCAGCGCACGATCAAGGGCGCGAGCGAAAAGTTCATCGATGAAATCCGCGACATGATCAACAAGCCCGTCGCGCAACGCACGCCCTACGAACATCAAATCGCCGAACTCGCGCTGCGCCAGGTCCACTACGATCTCGACCGCCTCGACGCCAAGCTCAAGGGCGACACGAAGGAGCGCGTCCTCGCGATTCGCAAGCAGCTCACCGAGTTCGACACGCTCAAGCCCGAGCCGCTGCCCGTCGCGTTCGCCGCCACGGATGTCGGCCCCGTCGCGCCGCCGACCACGATTCCGAAGGTTCGCAACGCGCCGGAAATTCTCCCCGGTTATCTCACGATTCTCGACGCGCGCCCCGCGACCGTGCAGCCGCTCGCGCACTCCACCGGCCGCCGCAGCGAACTCGCGCGCTGGCTCACCGCGCCGGAAAATCCCCTCAGCCGCCGCGTCATCGTCAATCGCCTCTGGCAATGGCACTACGGCCGCGGCCTCGCGGCCAACGCGAGCGACTTCGGCAAACTCGGCGAACTGCCCTCGCATCCCGAGCTGCTCGATTGGCTCGCCGCGCAACTTCAGGAACAGGGCGGCAGCCTCAAGGCCATTCACCGCCTCATCGTCACGAGCGCGACGTATCGGCAAAGTTCCCGCGGCGATCTGCAACCGAGCGCGCAACTAAAAGATCCCGAGAACCGCCTGCTCTGGCGCGGCAATGTGCGCCGGCTCGAGGCCGAGCAAATTCGCGACGCGCTCCTGGCCGCGACCGGCGAACTCAAGCCCGACGCCGGCGGCCCGAGCACGGATTTCCTCACCGCGCGCCGCTCGATTTACAGCAAGGCGCTGCGCAACGCGCGCGATCCGCTGCTCGATGTGTTCGATCTCGCCGAGGCGTTTCAAAGCGTCGCGCAACGCAACGTCACCACGACTTCCACGCAGGCCCTGTTGCTCTTCAACAGCCAGATGATGCTGCGTCACGCCAAGAGTTTCGCGCGCCGGCTCGAACAGGATTATCCCAGCAGCGAGGAGGAAATGGTCACCGCCGCGTATCGCCTCGCGTTCAGCCGTCCGCCGCGCCCCACCGAATTGAGCGCCGCGCTGAAATTTCTCGCGCAACAAAAATCCCGCACCGCCACGACCGCGAACACGCCCGCGGCGAACGGCGCGTTGGCCGCGGAGAAAATGCCTTACCGCGATGGCGTCGCCGCCGTCGTGTCGCCCGAGATGGCCGCGGAGAGCCTCACCGTGCCGCACAGCGCGTCGCTGCCCACGGGCGATTTCACATTCGAGGCGTGCCTCTTCGCGCGCTCCGTCGATGACGGCGCGGCCGTCCGCACCATCGCGGGCAAATGGGATGGCAACACCAAGAAACCCGGCTGGGGCTTCGGCGTGACGGGCAAAGGCTCGCGCCGCAAACCGCAGACGCTCGTGTTCCAATTCGCCGGCACC
>JAYVOY010000049.1:0-2772 GCA_043757645.1 Verrucomicrobiota bacterium | reverse complement strand
CTGGTCGCCAAGTGGGTGGTTCGCGCGGCCACCAAATTTCAGCCCGCGCGCTTTGGCGACCCGCGGGAGGGCGGCTCGGGGCGGACCCGGAGCGGCTTGGGGGCGGGCGGAATCGTGACCGTGGGCCTGGCGGTGGTGACGGTGCTGCTCCTCGCGTTCTGTCTGGTGAGCGCGGTGAATCACCGCGCGACCTACGATGAGGAGACGCAGTTGTTCTCGTATCGCGCGGCGCTTCCGTGGCTGCCACACAGTTACAGCGCGGCGGATTCGTGGTTCAGCTTTTGGGGCGCACTGGCGCTGGCGGGCACGTTCTGGGGCGTGCGGGATTGGCTGCTGGGCAAGTCGCCGCGCGAGCTGGAGGAAGAATCCGAGGAATCCCATCGCCTCGTGAAGCGGCGGGGCGGCGAGGTGCCGGAGCGGTTGCGGCACCTGCTCTGGGTGCTCTCGATCAACGGCGCCCTGCTCGGCATCGAGGCGATCGTACAGCGCTTGGACGGGGGCGGGAAGCTGCTCTGGATTCGCGAACCGGCCATCAATAAAAGCGCGGCGGCGCAGTTCGGGCCGTATGCCTACCGCTCGAATGCGGCGCAGTATTTTAATTTGCTGTGGCCGGTTTCGCTCGGCTTCTGGCTGCTGTTGCAACGGACGGGACAATATCTGACGCGGCGCCCCGGGCACCTCGGGACCGGCGCGCATCACGTCCTGCTGTTCGCGACCGGAGTGATGGCGATCTGCCCGTTGGTGGCGTTGTCCCGCGCGTGCGCGGCGGTCTCGGCGGGCATGATGGCCCTGTGTTTGCTGGTGGTTCTCGGCCAGCAGTGGCGGCGTGGCTGGGGCGTGAAGGTGGCGGTGCTGCTGGCGTTTCTCGGCGTGCTCTACATCGGCTTGGACATCGGCTGGTTCGATCTGCAAAAGCGGATGGGCGAATTAAATGTGGCCTACGGACAGCGCGAGGAGATTTGCCAAAAGTCCTGGCCGATCGCGCACCAGCATCCGTGGTTCGGCACGGGGCCGGGGACGTTCGCGACGGTTTACCAGCTCTACCTGACGTCGAGCGAAGACATCTGGTTTGCGCAGATTCACAATGACTGGCTGGAGACGCTGGTGACGTTTGGGCGGGTGGGCAGCGGGATTTTTGTGGTGGGGTTGGGGCTGGTTTTTAGTCGGGGGTTTTTCTCGCGCGGCATCCGGCTCGGGCTGGGCTGGCATTGGTTTTTCTGGATTTCCTTTGTCGGGCTGGGGGTGGAGGCGCGCTTTGATTTTCCGCTCCAGGTTTTCTCGGTCCTGTTTTTGTTCGTCCTCTTGAGCGCGGTGCTGACGTGTGTCACGCGACGCTCGTGAGCGGGCACGCGCGGGCGGCGCTCCGGACCGCCGCCGTCCCGGCGGCTCACACCGTCCAAACGGGGCGAAAGCGCGGATTTTCCGCGGCCCCAAAGGCGCACTGAATAGGGAACCAAAAGAGGAAGTGCGAATTGCCCCCGCGGACTTCCCACGCCAAGAGCCGCCGAGACGGCGGCGGTCCGCCCTGTGCATCGTTACGGCTCAGACGAGTTCGAGATCTGCGGCGTCAATCTTTACCGCGGCGGCCTGGCCGATGAAGTCGAGGCGGAGGAGCACGATGGTGGGGCCGGTGCGGGCTTCGACCCAGCCTTCCATGCCGCGCAACGGGCCGGATTTGATGAAGACTTTGGTGCCGGGGCCGATGGTCGGCGCGAGGCGGATTTCCACGTCGAGTTCGAGCGAGGTGAGGATGTCCTCGAGCTGCGTGGCGAACTCTTTTTGATCCGGCACGTCGAGCAGATTGGCGACATAATCGCTCTGATAAACCTTCTGGCGTTGAAGCGTGGTCAACTGGAGGAAGACGTAGCCGGGGAACAGGGGCTTGTGAAAGGTCAGCACTTTGCCACGATATTTTTTCACGCTCTTGTAAAGCGGGAGAGTCGTGGCGAAGCCCTCGCGGCGGCAGAATTCCACGATCTTTTTTTCACAGCGCGGACGGGTGTGGGCCACGTACCACAGGATTTCGTTGTTCTCGTTCGTTTCGTCCATCGGCGAAACGATGGCGCAAAGGCGGCGGATGAATCAAGGGTGTTGGTCCAATTCGGAACAGGAGGGCACGGGAGTGTGCTGCTTTTTGGTTTATCGTCACCGACGGGGAACTCTCATTAGCACCCGGCTTCAGCCGGGTGACCGAACGCGAACGCGGGTGCAACCGCTTCAGCGGTTTCCGCCGCGAACAAACCGCTGAAGCGGTTCCCGTTGCGACCGTGCCTGGACACCCGGCTGAAGCCCGGTGCTAATGATACTAGTTACGCATGATTTCCGGCACAATGGCTTTGGACGAACTGTTTGCTTGAGCGTGCAGCCAGTGGTGAACGGCTGCCAGCGCCCGGCCCGGCTCTTCCCAATACGGACGCAGCCGCGCCGTCACCACTTCCCGCATTTCCTCGATGCTCGCAAAGACCCGGTTGCACGTCGCGTCCTGCGCGTAGTCCCAGACCCCCCTCCACCGGATTGAGTTCCGGACTGTAGGGCGGCAGCAGCACCGGATGCACCCGCGCCGGCAGTCGCGCGTCGCCGGGCCGCAGATGGAACCCGGCCGGATCATAAATGACGACGTGCTCGGCCTGCGGATCGGTCGCCACGATCTGTTCCAGAAAGAGCGGCGACAGTTCCAGGTTCACGCTCGGCAGAAAGGCAAAGCAGCTCCCGCCCGCGACCACTTCCAGCGCGCCCTACAAATAGTCCCACTCGTAGCGGTGCTGGCGGGGC
>JAYVOY010000048.1:0-2776 GCA_043757645.1 Verrucomicrobiota bacterium | reverse complement strand
GCCCCCGCTCGGTGTGAACCTCCGATCTTTCGACCTCGCCGAGCCGGTGCTCGGCGCTCCGCCCGCGGTTCAGGGGTTCAAAGCGCAAATCTTCGTTCGGGGAAACCCCTCCCAAGAGGCGAGGGAGAAAGTGACGGTGAAGATCGAAAATTCCGAAACGTCTGGCTTCGTCCCAGCGCTGGGAACGTTTCTCCCTCTCCCAGCGGGAGAGGGCCGGGGTGAGGGAGAATGGCGGCGATTTTGCCGAACCGCGTTTCAAATCCCAAACCGTGTGCCCACGCGTGGCGTTGTGCGAAGCGTCCTAAAGGCCGCGCTCCGTCTCTTCCATTTCGTCCGCGCGCTGACTTTCAGCCCCAACGGGGCTGCGTCCTCCAGCCCAGGGTTGCGAGGCACGAGCTACCCTGGGAAACGGAGTAGGAATGAATCCCAACCCCAACGGGGTTGTGTCCTTTCCCGTCGCGAGATTGGCCACAACCCCGTTGGGGTTGGTGAAAAACTCCACGCGTCAACCCAGGGTAGTCCGCTCGGCGCGGACAACCCTGGGCTGGAGGACGCAGCCCCGTTGGGGCTGACGGAATCACGCTCGCAACGCAAATCGGCGAACGTCCGCCCCGCATCTCTTTGGTGCTTTTCGCTTGGTCCTTCCCTTGAGCTTTGTGCTTTGTGCTTGGTCCTTCTCTTCCCCTTGCTCGCCGCCCCCGCCGCCGAAACCAACACCCCCGCGCCCCTCACGCTCTCCGTCGCGCCCTCCGATTCCTACCCGCGCGCCAAATCCAAATACTCCGGCTTCGACGTGAACCCCATCACGCAGGCCGTGCGCGCCGTCAGTCGCGACGAGGAGGCCGCGCTGTTCCCGCGCTGCGGCGGGCCGCTCGAATTCAAACTCACCGCCACCGCCCACGGCGCGGACCGCACCGCGCGCGTCACCGGTGCCATCATTGATTACTTCGGCACCGAGCTTCACTCGGTCGCCCTCGAAATCACCGCCAAGGCTGGCACCAACGACACGCGAATCGTCACCGTCACGCCCACGGAAAAGCATTTCGGCCCGTTCCATTTCACCGGCGCGTGGACTGAAGTCGGCGGCACCAATCGCGGCGAGTTTTCTGTCGCCGCCGGTCAGGCCAACTGGCACCTCGTCATCGAAGATTTTGAATCCGTGAAATATCCCGAGCCGGGCGCGCCGCTGGAAAATTCCGCGCTCGCCAAACACCGCGGCCAGCGCGGCCTCATCGTGCGTCTCCCCGCGCCCGCGGCGGCTGCGCCCGCTCCCGCGCCCGGAAAAAAACCCGCGCCCAACACCCGCTCCCTCCCGCTCGATCTCGTCCTCGCCGCGCGCCCCGTGAAGCTCGGCCTCTGGGTCAAAACTCCCGCCGACGCGCAAATCACCGCGCGCCTCCGCGACCCCGGCGTGGACGCGCAGCAACGCAACAATCCCGACACCTGGGCCGTCGGCCCCGTCGAAGTTCCCGCGGGCGACTGGCAATACGTCGAGGTTCCGATGCCCGGTTTCAGCCGCCCGCAGGCGTCGCGCAAATCCGCCAACGAACCCAACGGCGTCGTGGATTATCCGCTCACGTTGCAGAGCCTCGAATTCAGCGCCGCGCCCGGCACCGAGATTTTTCTCGACGATCTCGAACTGTGGACGCAGGGCGAACGCGAGGGCAGCCTCCAACTCCGCGCCGCGGGCGACAAACCCGTCGGCCTCCTCTATCGCAAGGACACGCTCACTCTCGTCCTCGCCAACGCGTGGCTCTGGGGCGCGCCCGCGAAACTCGCCGGCCCCGCCGCGCTCGAGGACATTTACGGAAATCAAACTCCGCTCCCGCCCGCGAACGTCACGATCCCACCCGGCGGCGAACACGTCCTCGCCGCGCCGCTGAACAACCTCGCGCTCGGCCCGTGGAAACTCACCGCCGCGATCAAATCCGCCTCCGGTGAAATTCTCAAAGTCCCCGAATCCGCCGCGTTTCTCGTTTACGAACCCGGCGGCCAACCGCTGCCGCAACTCGAGCTGCACCAGATTTTGCGCGACCGCAATCGGCTGCTTGTTGATCTCGGCTTCACCAACGACACCGTCGTTGTGCCGTGGCATTCCGTGGATGGCAGCCCGTCCGTCGAGGCGTTCCCCGGCCACTGGACGTTTGATTTCATCACGCCGGCCATCACGACGCGGCGCACGGCGGGCATTGATGTTTTCGGCCTGCTCGGCTTCACCGCGCTGTGGGCCGACCCGAGCGGCAGCTACGACCGCAAGCTCGGCGTGTGGATCGGCAGCACCTACGTGATGCCGTCGCGCCCGATTTATTGGGAGCAATACGTCCACCGCACGGTCGAGCAATTCACGAATGAAATTTCCACGTGGATCGTTTGGGACCGACCGGACTCCGCCGCGTTCAAGGCCACGCCGCGCGAGTTCACCGAGCAGATGCTCGCCGTCGCGCACCGCGCCGCGCTCGAGGCGAACCCGCGCGCGCGGCTCATTTCCGGCGGCGTCACGCGCGAGAATCTCGGCCCGTTCCTCACCGGTCTCGCCGAGGCGGGTGCGGGCCGCTACTTGCACGCCATCGGCATTTTGCCGAGCACCGCGCCGCTCGCGCCCGAGGATGGCTACCTCGATGTCGAACTCGCCCGCGCCCAGCGCCTCCGCGCGCAGGAGCATCTCGCGCCCGAGTTGTGGGTGCTGAATCTCGGCTGGTCCACCGGCGAGGGGCAGGAGCGCGTGAGCGAATTCACGCAGGCCTTCTACCTCCCGCGCGCCTTCGTGATGTGCCGC
>JAYVOY010000047.1:0-2781 GCA_043757645.1 Verrucomicrobiota bacterium | reverse complement strand
AGCCGCGACAGTAGGTGAACACGGACGCGTGGGGAATTGAAAAGCGTCGGGCGGCCGCCGCGCGTGGGCAAGCCGTGATTCTTCACGCGTGGGGATTTGCAGCGTTTCCCCGGGGGAAAATCGCAGAACGAGCGCGACGCAAAGCTTGTTGCACATGCCACACAAAATGAGTCGCGCCCAAAAGCGCGGGGCGCGCTTGCGGGATTAGAGTGTTTCCATTTTTTACGTAGCGCAGTCCGTCCCGGCTGCGAGTGAAAGCACCGTCCCGGTGCCGTGGGGGCTTGGCGGCGAGACGCCGCCGGAACTCGCCGGCGCTACCTCATTTGCGGAAATGCTCTAGCCGTAACGATGCCGTAGGTAGGACCGCCGCCGTCTCGGCGGCTCACGGCACGGGAAGTCCGCGCGGGCAATTCGCACTGCCTCTTTTGGTTCCCCATTCAGTGAACCTTTTGGGCTGTGGAAAATGCGCCTTCCGCCCCGTTTGGACGGTGTGAGCCGCCGAGACGGCGGCGGTCCGATTGCAGTCTCACGGCGGCGGGCTTGTCAGATCGCCGGGGTTTTCGCACACTCGCCGGACAAAAGAAATTATGCGGACTGGCACCCAGATTTTATTCCCTTGGGCGGGTCTCAAATGCGCGCTTGCAGGAGCATCACGGGTCGCGGCGGACCGCTTGTTTGGCGGACGATGCACGACGGCGGTGGCGCGGAATCCCGCTCGGAACGCAAGCATCACCGCGGTGAGCGCCCGGTGTTTACGGTGGATTTCCGGGGTGGCGCTGCTTGGTGGGATGCTTACCGGAAGCGCCTGGGTCGGAGTGGCCGCGATTCCTCCGATACAGACCGTGTTTGTGATCGTGCTGGAGAACAACAATTGGTCGGCCATCAAAGGGAGCGCCTCGGCACCTTATCTCAACGGCGTGTTGCTGCCGACCGCTTCGCGCTGCGAGCAGTATTACAACCCGCCCGGCGTGCATCCGAGCGAGCCGAATTATCTCTGGCTCGAGGC
Source organism: Verrucomicrobiota bacterium (assembly GCA_043757645.1). Classification (GTDB taxonomy): domain Bacteria; phylum Verrucomicrobiota; class Verrucomicrobiia; order Limisphaerales; family BJHT01; genus BJHT01. The sequence goes on along the minus strand of JAYVOY010000047.1, from coordinate 1,775 downwards.
GGGCACCAATTTCGGAATCTTCAATAACAACGACCCCGCCAGCAATCATCTGGCGACCACAAATCACCTCACCGCGCTCCTCACCCGCGCGGGTATTTCTTGGAAGAGTTATCAGGAGGACATCAGCGGACTCTATGTGCCGCTCACCGCGACCAATCGCTACGCGCCCAAGCACAATCCGATGGTGTTCTTCGATGACGTGACGGGCACGAATAATCCGGCTGATCCGTTTGGTCTCGCGCACATTCGGCCCTATTCCGAACTCGCGACCGACCTCGTGAACAACACCGTGCCGCGCTACTGCTTCATCACGCCCAATCTGTGCAACGACGGCCATGACAACTGCCCGCCGGGCTATGATCGCATTCGTCAGGGCGACGACTGGCTCGCGGGGGAGATTCCGAAAATCACCAATTCGAGCGCCTTCAAAAACAACGGCGCGATTTTCCTGGTGTGGGATGAAGGCCTCGGCAGCGACGGTCCCATTGGCATGATGGTGCTGTCGCCGCTCGCGCGAGGCGGGGGTTATTTCAACAATTTGTCCTACACGCACAGCTCGTTTCTGCGGACGATGCAGGATGTTTTCCATGTGAATCAGTCCTATCTCAACGATGCCGCCAATGCGCGCGATCTCTTCGATCTTTTCAGCGAATTGCGTCTCGCGCCGCCGGTGCTTGGGGTCGCGGGGCAAGTGCAACTCAGCGTCACGAGTGGTGTGATTCCGGGGAAAACCAACTGGGTGCAAATCTCCGCGGATGCCCGCGCGTGGAACACGATCGCGACCAATGTGCTGCCGTTGAACACGCTCACGAACCGGTTGCAAATCACGGATGTAGTTCCCGCCGGTGTCGCCAGCCGCTTCTACCGCGTGCTTCAGTTGCCATGAACCGGAGCGCCGACAAAATCCCCGCAAGATGAAATCCGCCCCGGAGAAGTTCATCCCCGCGAGCCGGACTGCCCCGCCGGGCGGCCCGACGTTTCACGGGGGCGCGCGCCTCGTGGCCACCGCGCTGGCCGCGCTCCTCGCCGCCACATCGCCGGGCTGCAAATCCACCGAATCGTTCAGCCTCACGCAGCGCCTGTGGGCAGCGCCGGACATTCAAGGCCACTATCGGCCCGCCGCGGATCCCAGGCTGGAAGTCTTTCTGCACGCCTCGGGTCGCGAAGCGCTCGCGCGATACCATGAACTGCGCGAGAAGGATGCCAGCGTGCGGAGCCGCGGTCTGCTGCTGCGCGCGGGCGCGGAGCAAAGGTCCGCCGCGGTGCGCCCGGATTTCGCCAGCACCACTCCGCCGCGCACCGCCGCGCAACTGCCACTGCTCGCGGTCCGCGCGGCCCGCGTCGCCGAGCCGCACGCCCGCTGGTCCCCGGTGCCGAATGAGTTTTTTGTAAACGTCCCTGGTTGGGACTCCAGTCCGCGTCAGCTTCCCGAATACGAAGATCACAAAAATCCGGCGGGAAAAATTCTGCTCACACCCTTCGCCGTCGTTGGGGATGCGGTCATCTACGGGGTCCTGATCGGGTCCGTCGTCGGTCTCTTCGTGTTGGCGAGGAGTAATGGATCGATTGAAATCAAGTGAGTTTTGCCGCCGGCAGAGGGAGGGGGTGTGATTAAAAGTGGGTGAGGTAGCGCAGCCTTCCCCGGCTGCGGTGTCGCACGGCTTCCAGCCTGCCGACCGTCCGCGTGGCCAGCGCTCGCGGGCCTTGCCCCGCCCCGCCGATTTGGAAATCGGCGATACAGCAGACTGGGAAGTCTGCGCTACGTTTCTGGGCGT
>JAYVOY010000046.1:0-2783 GCA_043757645.1 Verrucomicrobiota bacterium | reverse complement strand
GAAAAAGCCCGCGAAGCCCGCACCGAAGCCCGCATCCGCGACGAAGCGCGCAAAGAACGGCGGGAAGAAAAGCTGATCGCGACGGCCGCGAGCGACGGAGTGAGCGGACCAGAAAGTTTGTGAGACGCCACCATTCAGAGAAAACCCAAGACGGGTCGATGGTCCAAAGTGTGGCGCTCGCGTATCCCTTGATGGGAGTCGAATTCCCTGGACTCCGTTCGCGCGTTGAACCCCGGAACCGTGGCGGAGCGCCGAGCACCGGCTCGGCGCGGATCTTGGGGACGTGGCACTCGCCGAGCCGGTGCATCGGCGTTCCGATGCTTTTTTCTCCGCTGATTTTTCGACAACCTCGCAGCATTGATTTTATGCGTCTGAAAATTTCACTTCTTCTTTCGCTCGTATTCCTCGCCGCAATTTACTCACCGCGCGCGACGGCCGCGGACGCCCTCGCGGGCGAGGACTGGCCGCAGTTTCTCGGGCCGCGCGCGGATGGCACTTCGCTGGAAACGGGGTTGCTCGACAAGTGGCCGGCGTCGGGTCCGCCGGTGGCGTGGGAGAAAGTGGTGGGCACCGGTTACAGCGCGCCGTCCGTGCGCGGCGACAAGTTGGTGGTGTTCCATCGCGTCGGCAACGAGGAGCTCATCGAATGCCTTGACGCGAACACCGGCAAGCGCGTGTGGCGGCACGCGTATCCGAGCAATTATCAGGACCCCTACGGCTACAACAACGGCCCGCGCTGCACGCCGCTGCTCACGACGAATCTGTGTTACACGTTCGGCGCGGAAGGCCGGTTGACGTGCGTGGAACTCGCGACGGGCAAGGTCGAGTGGCAGCGCGAGACGGCGAAGGAGTTTGAAATTCCCGAGGCGTTTTTCGGCGTGGGCAGCACGCCGATTCTCGAGGGCGATTTGCTCATCGTGATGATTGGCGGCCAGCCCAATTCCGGCGTGATCGGTCTCGACGCGCGCACGGGCAAAACGGTTTGGGAAAGCGTGGGTGAAAAAAATTGGCAGAACCAGCCGATGCTCGGCTGGCCCGGCGAACGCACGGTGACTTGGATGAAGTGGTGGAAGCAGGCGAGCTACGCCACGCCGGTCGCGGCGACGATTCACGGGCAGCGCCATTTGTTTTGCCTCATGCGGCAGGGCCTCGTCTCGCTTGATCCGAAAACGGGCGCGGTGAATTTCAGCCGCTGGTTTCAATCCGTCGCCAACGATTCCGTCAACGCCTGCAATCCGATTGTCGTCGGCGACACCGTGATTATCACCGCCGCGTATTATCGCGTCGGCTCGGTCGCGCTGCGCGTGAGGCCGGATGGAAAAAGTTTCGAGGAAGTCTGGCGCACGCCGACGGGCGCGCGCGAAATCGACCCGCAAACGGGCCGTCCGACCGCGCCGACGTTGGAGATTCACTGGTCCACGCCGATCGTCCATGACGGTTTTATTTACGCCTTCAGCGGCCGCAACGAACCCGACGGCACGTTTCGCTGCGTCGAGTTCAAAACCGGGAAGGTGCAGTGGGAACGCAACGAACGCTGGGCGCCGCACAGTTCGAAACAACCCGATGTTTACGGGCGCGGTTCGGCGATCATGGCGGATGGAAAACTAATCGTGCTCGGCGAGGGCGGGTTGCTGGGGATGTTCAAACTGAATCCGGCGAAGCCCGAGGAAACCGCGCGCTGGCAGGCCCCGCAATTGCATCATCCCTGCTGGGCCGCGCCGGTGCTGGCGCGGAAGAAATTGTATCTGCGCAGCGAGGATCGGTTGGTGTGTTTAACGTTGGGGAGGTAACCGAGACGCGCTGGCGGGCGGCTGATTTCTTTTTGGAGTGCGGTGACTTGTCGCCGCACTCCAAAACGCGCGCGGCGCTCAGCCGTAACCATGCAGTCGGACCGCCGCCGTCCCGGCGGCTCACACCGTCCAAACGGGGCGAACGCGCGGATTTTCCGCAGTTCAAAATGGTCACTGAATGGTGAGCCAAAAGAGGAGGTGCGCATTGCCCTCGCGGCCTTCCTACACCGTGAGCCGCCGAGACGGCGGCGGTCCGCCAATTGCATGGTTACGGCTCAGGTGTTCAGCACCTTCAGCGCTTTCTTCGGATTCGAGGTGCGCAACACCAGCAGGCCCTTCTTCGCGCCGGGGCTGGTGGCGCAGTAGCAGTACTCGATGTTCACCTTGGCGGCGGAAAGTTTTTTGCAGATCGTCGCGAGCGAGCCGGGCTTGTTGTCGCCCTCAATGAGAATCACGTCATCGTCCACAACCAGCGCCCCGTACTGCTCGAACAGCAGCAGCGCCTTGCGGGGATCGCTCACGACGAGGCGCACCACGGAGTGATCCACGGTGTCGCTGGTGGTGATCGCGTAGATGTTGATCTTGGCTTCGCTCAACGTGTCACAGAGACGGGCCAGTGTGCCGGGGCGATTGTCGAGGAAGACCGCGAGTTGTTTCGTGAGTTGCATAGGTTTGCGGGGGTTCAGTGATGGCGCGAAAATGCCAGGCGCGAGTGCGGGTCTGAATCACGGGGGCGCTCATCCATGAGTGCGGCGGGAAGTCCGGCGGCGGAATTAAAACGGCAAACCACGCGGAATATTCTCCCACCGGCCAGAGCCGGGCGCCCCGAGACCGATCCGAAGAGTTGGTCACCCAACCACGACGTTTGGCGAATCACGCCGACAGGTTACGCGCGTTCCGCGGGCGCGGCAAGCGCGGTTCCTCATTATCCGCGCGCGGAGGTGGGTGGGACAAAACTTGTCCGTGAAAATGGGCGGCGGAGTTTTTCGCGCG
>JAYVOY010000045.1:0-2786 GCA_043757645.1 Verrucomicrobiota bacterium | reverse complement strand
TCATGGCGGGCGCGGCGAGCCATCTGGACTTGTGGGATTTCAAACCGGACCTGATCAAGCACGACGGGAAGCCGAGCGATTTCGGCGAGGCGGTCGAGGCGTTTCAAAACGGGCTGGGGCCGTGGAAAAAACCGGTGTGGGAGTTTCGACCATACGGGCAGTGCGGGAAACCATTGTCGGAAGTCGTGAGCGCGCTGGGGCCGTGCGTGGATGAGCTGGCGTTCATTCACAATGTGGTCGGCAAAACGGGCGTGCATTCGCAGGCGACGCTGTTGCAGGCGACGGGTTTTAATTTGCCGGGTTTTCCGGGGATGGGTTGCTGGGTGAGTTACGGCCTCGGGAGCGTGAACGAAAACCTGCCGACGTTCGTGGTGCTGCCGGATCATCGCGGGTTGGCGTCGAATGGGGTGAAGAATTGGGACGCGGCGTTTCTGCCATCGCAGCACAGCGGTACGGTGATTTATCCGGGGACGGAGACGCCGATTGCGGATTTGTTTCCGCACAAGTCGGGCGGCTACATCACGCGCGAATCGGAGGCGGCGGGGCACGCGCTGATGACGGCGATGAATCGGCAGCACGCCGCGGGGCGCGCGGGCGATGGGCGCTTGGAGGCGCGGATCCGCAGTTACGAACTGGCGGCGGGAATGCAATTGGCCGCGCCCGAGGCGCTCGACCTCGCGCGCGAGCCGGACGCGATGCTGGAATTTTACGGCGTGAAACGGAATCCGCCGACGTGGCCGAAGGAAATCAACGCGCTCGAGGAGATGGATTATTTCGGGCGCAAATGTTTGGTCGCGCGGCGGCTGCTCGAGCGCGGCGTGCGCTTCGTGCAAATCTGGAGCGGCAACGACAATGGGTTTCCGCGGCGGAACTGGGATTCGCACGAGGACGTCGAGCGCGACCACGGGCCGCTGGCGCGGGGGATGGCGCGGGGCGCGGCGGCGTTGCTTCAGGATTTGAAGCAGCGCGGGCTGCTCGAGGACACGATCATTTTGTGGACGACGGAATTCGGCCGGATGCCGAGCACGCAGGGGGGCAGGGGACGCGATCACAATCCGTACGTGTTCACGAACTGGCTGGCGGGTGGCGGCATCAAGCCCGGCGTGACGTGCGGCGAGAGCGATCCGTGGGGCTACAAGCCGGCGGACCGGAAAAACCCGACGACGGTGTACGACATCCACGCGACGATGCTGCGGCTGCTGGGGATCGAGCACACGAAGCTCACGTTCCGCAGCAACGGCGTCGATCGCCGGCTGACGGATGTGCATGGGCGGGTGATCGCGGGGATTCTCGCGTGAGATTTTTTCGCGAGTGAGGGAGGGGCCGAAGGGCGGGGCAAAAAACATCTGCGGCAACCGTCGCCGCAGGGTGTGATTAGAAGTGGTTGAGGCAGCGCGCCGCACCGCGAGGCGCGCGCCTCACGGGTGGATGACGATCTGCGGTGGGGGCGGCGGGAGCGCGATGCCCTCGGTGGGCGCGGCGGCGACCGCGCCGATTTTCGCGCTGGTTTGCTTGATCGACGCACTGACCCATTTGAAGAACTGCTTGAAGGCGTCGGGCGACATTTCCTTCATGATCAACACGGTGCCGGTCACGCGCTTGAGCACCTCGGGATCGGCCGCGTCGCCGCACGCGACGGCGATGATGTTGCCGGGGCGCTTGGATTTGAGTTCGTCGGCGAAGGTGTCCCAGCGGTCGGTCGGCGAGCCGTACTCGGACAAGCCCGTCGAAAATATTTACTGGCCCACGGCGGGCGCGCCACCCGGCCACTACGTCATCGCGGTGCATCACTACGAGCAGCACGACAAAGCGGGGGCGACGCCGTTCACGGTCGGGCTGAAGGCCAACGGCAAGGTGCAGGAATTCAAGGGCACCGCCCGCCCCGGCGATCCCGCGGAAACGATTTGTTCCTTCGACCTCAAATCCCCGGCGGAAAAGCCCGTGCGCGGCAACCACCCGGCTGCGGGCAAAATCCCGCTCAAAACCACGCTCACCATCGGCGTGTGGACGGCGCTGCTCGCGACGTTTCTCTCGCTCCTCATCGTGGCCGGACAAAACCGGCTGTTGCGTCGCCCGTGGTGGAATCGCCGCGAGACGCTCCGGCTGGTGGGCGGCGGCGTGCTCGCGGGAATGCTTGCGGGCGGCGCGAGTCAGCATCTCTTCTCGCTCGTCGCGTTGCCGCTGATGGAAAAATTTCCCGACGCAACATGGCTCGTGAAAATCGGCCAGGTGTTCGGCTGGATGCTGCTCGGCGCGCTGCTGGGCGCGGGTTTGAGCGGCTTCATTCCGAATTTGCCGCGCCTCCGCGCGAGCCTCGGCGGGTTGCTCGGCGGGCTCTTGGGCGCGCTGGCGTTTCTCGTGGCGATCCAGGCGCTTGGCGAAATCGCCGGGCGTTTGCTCGGCGCGCTGATTCTCGGCGGCGCGATTGGTTTGATGGTGGCGTTGATCGAAAAACTCGCGCGCGAGGCGGCGTTGATCGTGCATTGGGACCCGAACGAACGCACCGTGATCTCGCTCGGCAACGATCCGGTCATCCTCGGCAGCTCGTCCGAGGCGCATCTTTATTTGCCGAAGGAAAAGGGGTTTCCGCCCGTGACCGCGATCGTCACGTTCCGCGGCGGCAAGGTGGAAATGGAGAACAAACTGACGAACTCGACCCACACGCTGCGCGGCGGGAACAAGCTCGAGATCGGCACGCTGATGATCGAGATCCAGACGGATGAGTGAGGGCGGGCGGTTTGTACTGCGGTGGCAGAGCGCAGCGGCGACACCGCTTTCGAGCGTGC
>JAYVOY010000044.1:0-2789 GCA_043757645.1 Verrucomicrobiota bacterium | reverse complement strand
CCGGCTTTAGCCGGTGGGGCATCCAACCGGCTAAAGCCGGGACTCCAAACCCGGACCGGAGAGCCGATCTCCAGATCGGCGAGCACCCACCGCAACCGTGCGCGCCAAGCGGGCGCTCGGCGCTCCGCCGCGATTCACGGCCCCGTGAAGTCGGAGCGGTGTCCCGCTTAAACGCAGCGGCGCGGAGAACGCAGAGACGCGCGGAGAATCCGCTGACTTCGCGCTTCGGCGTTTGGTGGCTCAAGCCGGCTTCGTCTCCGCGCTCCTTTGCGTTCTCTGCGCCTCTGCGTTTAAGCCGTAACCATGCAATGGGCGGACCGCCGCCGTCTCGGCGGCTCACGGCGTGGGAAAGTCCGGGGGGGGCAAATTGCACGCGAGCTTTTGGTTCACCATTCAGCGACCATTTTGAACTGCGGAAAACGCCCGTCTTCACCTCATTTGGACGGTGTGAGCCGCCGGGACGGCGGCGGTCCTGCTGCATCGTTACGGGCGCGTTTCTGAAATCGCAATTGCACCAAACCCAACCACTCCCATTTATGCTGCGAAAAATTCTTCCCCTTCTTTTCCTCTCCGCCCTCGCCGCGTCCGTTGTCGCGGCGGAGAAGCGCCCGAATGTTCTCCTCATTCTCGCCGATGACATGGGCTATTCCGACGCGGGTTGTTACGGCGGCGACATCGCGACACCGCAGCTCGACGCGCTCGCCAAGGGCGGCGTGCGCTTCACGCAGTTCTACAACACCGCCCGTTGCTGGCCGTCGCGCGCGGCGATTCTCACCGGTTACTACGCGCAACAAGTGCGGCGCGATGGGATGCCCGGGTTGCAGGGCGGCGCGCGCGGCGTGCGGCCCGCGTGGGCGCGGCTGCTGCCCGAGATGCTTCAGCCCGCCGGCTACCGCGCGTATCACTCGGGCAAATGGCATGTGGACGGCAAGCCGTTGCAGAATGGCTTCGATCATTCCTACAGCCTCGAGGATCACGACCGGAATTTCGCGCCGCGCCGCCACACCGAGGACGACGAGCCGCTGCCACCCGTGGCGACGAACGCGAATTACTTCACCTCGACCGCGATGGCCGATCACGCGATCAAGTGTCTGAAGGAGCACGCCGGGAAATTTTCCGACCGGCCGTTTTTTCAATTCCTCGCGTTCACCTCGCCGCATTTTCCGCTGCAAGCGCCCGCGGCGGACATCGCGCGGTATCGCGACAAATTCGTGAAGGGCTGGGATGTCGTGCGCAACGAACGCTTCGAGCGGCAGACCGCGCTGGGCCTCGTCAGCGGCCCGCTGTCCGCGACGGAGCCGGAGATTGGCCCGCCGTATCACTTCGCCGAGGCGCTCGCGAAACTGGGGCCGGGCGAGGTGAACCGCCCGCTGCCGTGGTGCGATTTGAACGCGGTGCAAAAGGAATTTCAGGCGGCGAAAATGGCGGTTCACGCGGCGATGATTGATCGCATGGATCAGGAGATCGGCCGCGTGCTCGCGCAGATCAAGGCGATGGGAGCGTTCGCGGACACGCTGGTCTTGTTCCTGTCCGACAACGGTGCGAGCGCGGAAATCATGGTGCGCGGCGATGGTCACGATCCGCAGGCCGCGCCGGGTTCCGCAGCGACGTTTCTGTGTCTCGGCCCCGGTTGGTCGAGCGCGGCGAACACGCCGTTGCGCCGGCACAAGACGTGGGTTCACGAGGGCGGCATTTCTTCACCGTTGATCGCGCATTGGCCCAAAGGCATCACCGCGCGCGGCGAGTTGCGTCACACGCCCGCGCACCTCATCGACCTCGTGCCGACGATTCTCGAAATCACCGGCGCGAAACCGCTGCCCGCGCCGCCCGCGCCGGGTCGCAGTCTCACGCCCGCGTTCGCGAAGGATGTCGTGGTGCCGCACGAAAGTTTGTGGTGGTCGCACGAGAGCAACCGCGCGTTGCGGGTCGGCGATTGGAAGCTCGTGGCGAGCGGCGCGAACAGCGCGTGGGAATTGTACAATCTGAAAACCGACCGTGCCGAGACGCGCGATCTCGCGACCGCCGAGCCGGCGAAGGTGCGCGAACTCGGCGAAATGTGGGAGCGTCAGGCGGCGGAAATCCGCGCCGTCGCCACGCGGGATTTGCCGCCGGGCGCGAATGGGAATCCGGGGCCGCCGAACAAGAAGCGCGCGCCCGCGCCGGTGAAGACAGAGAAGTGAGCGCGAGCGCGAAGCTCAAAATTCCAAGACTCAAAGCTCAAGGGAAATTCCAAGGGCCAAGCGTCTGGGGCGACGAAGACTGCCCGGTCTCGCTTGCCGGTAGAGCGGTTGCTCTTGCACGACAGCCCCAACGGGGCTGTGTCCTCCGGGCCAGGGTTGAGGGCGGTGCGCGAGCGCGAAGCTCAAAGTTCCAAGACTCAAAGCTCAAGGGAAGGACCAAGGGCCAAGCGTTGGCGTGTGCTTGGCCACGCGCGTTGCGGGAGGTTTTGGAACGCTTGTCTCTTGGTCCTTCCCTTGAGCTTTGAGTCTTTGTCCTTTGAGCTTTTCCTTCGCCTCGCGTCCCCCACGTTGGCAATGCTTGCGCGCGCCCCCTTCAGTGTTACCGTCGGGGTCGAGACTCGAAACCTTCGGAAACACACACCGGAACAACCGCCTAATCAGCCCAACAAAATGAACGTCCTCGCCGAACCCGCCAGCGTCATCCAAAAAACCCAGGACCTCTGCCAGAGCCTGCTGGAGTTGCCGAATTTCACCGAACTGCGCCAGAAGGTGGATGCCTTCATGAGCGATGAAATGGCCAAGTACAGCTACCAAATGCTCAGCGAGCGC
>JAYVOY010000043.1:0-10340 GCA_043757645.1 Verrucomicrobiota bacterium | reverse complement strand
GTCACGAAGCCCGCCTGATCGGTGGCTTCGGTCGCGGCGAAAAATTTCGCGGCGCGCAGGGTGCAACCGGTGTTGGGGCCGAAGGTCGTCGCGACCGCGCAGGCGTGGCTCAGGCCCGCCATGAAGGAGGTGCGCCGCTCGGACACGCCGTCGATGAAGGGCAGCGCCAGCACGTCGGTCGCGTGGAGCAGGCGCGAGACGTCGTCCGCGGGCAAATAGCCGAGAGGACGAAAGAGCCCTCGCAGCGCGGCGGGCACGGTGATTTCCGCCGCGCCACCGGCGACGGCGAGGGCCACGGGCTGGCTCGCGGTCTGCGCGCGTTCCCACGCGGCGAGGATCCAGTCGAATTGTTTGTTCGCGGCGAGCGTGCCGAAGTAGGCGAGCACGCGACAATTCTCGGGCAGTTGCTGCGACGCGCGCCAGTCGCGGGCGTGCGTGGCGGCGACGGGCGCGACGGGGATCGCGGAGGGCGAGGGGAGGAGGAAAAGTTTTTCGGCGCACTGCGGTTCGCGCGTTCGCCATTCTGCGAGCCAGGCTTCGGCGGAAATCCCCACGGCGTCGGCGGTCGCGAGAATGTGCCGCCATTGCCGGCGGTGATTGAGCGCGTACCAAAGATGATGCGGACGCGGCGAGAGCGGCGCGGCGATCTCGTGGGCGAGCACGAGTTGCGCGCGGCCGCGGTGTTTGAGGGCGCGCAGGATTTTGCCGAGGGCCGGATTGACCCCGCCCCGACCGTACATGTGCGGCACGTATTGCCATAGCAACACCGCGGTCGGAGCCAGCGCCACGAGGACGCGTTCGAGAGTTGGTGAGTCCGTCCAATCCTTGATTTCGGCATGAACGGGGAAGGGCTGAACGGATTTGTTCGCCGCCGAGGTCAGCACGGCGACCGCACCGCGCCGCGACAACTCGTGCGCGAGCCGCAGCGTGTGGTCGGCAACGCCGCCGCGGGCCGGGGGAAAATCGGGCGAAATGAGGAGGACGGCGGGATTCATGTCGCGGCGCGAAACCGGCGAAACTCGAACGTACGGAGTCCCGGCTTTAGCCGGCGAGGCGTTCGCTGGAACGGAGGCGTTGGGAATTCGCCAGCGCGTCGCGGGTGCGGACGCCCCGCCGCCTGAAGGCGGGACTCCGTACCGCTGGGGAGCGCACGCGGCCCGCGGGCAGGATTGAGCGGCCCGCCCAATCCTTCGGGTCTCAGTTCTTGCCGCTCCTTTCGCGCGGAAAAGTTAGTGAAACGAAGTTTTCGGCGAGCCGCCGAAAACAGCACGCCAGCGGCGTGCGCTCCCCACGCGGTTGCGCCGCGCGCCGCCGCTGCTTCGGAATTCGGGTTCAATGCCGGAAATGGCGCGCGCCGGTGAAGACCATCGCGACGTTGCGCGCGTTGGCGGCGGCGATGACTTCGGCGTCGCGCAGCGAGCCGCCGGGTTGAATCGCAGCGGTCGCGCCGGCCTCGGCCGCGGCGATCAGGCCGTCGGGGAAGGGGAAAAACGCGTCGCTGCACACGACGCTGCCCGCGAGCGCGAGGCCGGCCTCACCGGCTTTCCACACGGCAATGCGGCTGGAATCCACGCGGCTCATCTGGCCCGCGCCGATGCCGAGCGTGCGGTCGCTGGCGGTGTACACGATGGCGTTGGATTTCACGTGTTTCACCACGCGCCAGCCGAAGAGCATCGCCTGCATTTCGGCGTCGGTCGGCGCGCGTTGTGTGACGATTTTCACATCGGCGGCGGTGACGGTTTTGCGGTCGCGTTCCTGCATGAGGAACGAATCCGCGCCGACGCTGCGGATGTCCCACGGCGCGGCGGCGTTGAGATTTTTTTTTGTCTGGAGCAGGCGGAGATTTTTTTTCTTCTGCAACAACGCGAGCGCGTCGGCGTGGAACGACGGCGCGACGATGACCTCGCTGAAAATTTCCGCGATGGCCTCGGCGCACGCGAGATCGAGCGGTTGGTTGACGGCGATGATGCCGCCGAACGGGGCCTGTTTGTCGGTCGCGAACGCGCGGTCCCACGCTTCGCGGAGGCTGGCGGCCTGGCCGACGCCGCAGGGATTGGTGTGTTTGAGAATCGCGAGCGTCGGGCGTTCACCGGCGAATTCACCGAGGAGCGCGGCGGCGGCGGTGAGGTCGAGAATGTTGTTGTAGGAAAGTTCCTTGCCGTGGAGTTGCTGAAAATAATCGGGGAAGCGGCCGTAGAGCGCGGCGCGTTGGTGCGGGTTTTCGCCGTAGCGGAGCGACTGGACTTGGGGCGCGTTGACGGTGAGCGCGGGCGGCAGCGGCGCGGCGGCGTCCGCGGGCGCGAAGGCGGTCGCGAGATGCGTGGCGATCGCGGCGTCGTAGGCGGCGGTGCGGGCGAAGACGCGCGCGGCGAGGCGGCAGCGCAGGTCGAGCGTGGTCGCGCCGGTTTCCTGAATTTGCGCGGCGACCTCGGCGTAGTCCGCGGGGTCGGTGAGGACGGTGACGCTGGCGTGATTTTTCGCGGCGCTGCGGAGCATCGAGGGGCCGCCGATGTCGATGTTCTCGATGGCGTCGTGCAGCGAGACGTTGGGCTTCGCGACGGTTTGCTCGAAGGGATAAAGATTCACGACGACGAGGTCGATTGGCGCGATGCCGTGTTGCGCGGCGGTGGTTTCGTGCTCGGCGTTTCCGCGAATGAAGAGGAGGCCGCCGTGGACTTTCGGGTGGAGGGTTTTCACGCGGCCATCGAGCATTTCGGGGAAGCCGGTGTAGTCGCTCAGGTCCGTGACTTGCAGGCCGGCGTCACGCAGTGCCTTGGCGGTGCCGCCGGTGGAAATGAGGGCGATGCCCGCGGCGGCGAGGGTTTGGGCGAAGGGGACGAGACCGGTTTTGTCGGAAACGGAGAGGAGGGCGCGGGCGATTTTCGGCATAAGCGGCGGCTACCGTCCCCACCGCTGTCGGGGGCGTCAATTGGCAAATGAAAACGGGAGAAAAAGCTCCAGGAACAAAGTTCCAAGCTCAAGGGAAAGGCCCAGTTCCAAGCGTTGGGCCGCGCCGCAGAGTCACCATTGCGCGAGGAAATTCTAAAGTTACTGAGCCGTAACGATGCAGTAGGTAGGACCGCCGCCGTCTCGGCGGCTCGGGGCGTGGGAAGTCCGCGAGGGCTATTCACACGCCAGCTTTTGGTTCCCCATGCAGTGAACATTTTGTGCCGTGGAAAATGCGCGGGTCCGCCCCGTTTGGACGCTGTGAGCCGCCGGGACGGCGGCGGTCCTACTGCATCGTTACGGCTGAGCCTTGGTCGGGGTGGGCGGGCGCACCAAGATTCCCACGGCGGCGGCGCCGGAGAAATCGGTGCCGTCGGAGACGCGGTACGAAAACGCATCGGCGCCGGAGAAGGTGGAGCGCGGCGTGTAAACGAAGCTGCCGTCGGCATTGAGTTGGAGCACGCCGTTGGCGGGCGGGGTCGCGACGCTGTAGAGCAGGCTCGCGCCGTTGGGATCGGAGGCGGGCAGGTAGCCGGTGACCGGCGCGCCGGTGGTGGAGAAAATTTCCAGCGGCACATCCGGCGTGAAAGTCACGGGGCCGTTCAAGGTGCCGGTGATGCGGTTGCGGCTGGCGTCGGCGATGGTGGTGCCGCCGCGGTCATCGAAATTCCACGCGCCGCCGAGGCCGGGTTCGTTGCCCTGAATGGCGCGAAACATATCCTGCACGACCTCGGTGTCGGTGCGGGCGGTGTTCCAAATTTTCACCTGTTCGAGCGCGCCGCGCCAAGCGCTCTTGCCGACGCGGCCAAGCGAGAAGGCCGCAGGGTCAACGAAGTAAAACGTGGGTGCCGGCCGCTCGGCGACGAGTGCGCCGTTGCGATAGAAACGGAAGGTGCGACCGGCCTTCACCCAGGCGATGTGAACCCAATTGGAATTGGTCTCGAAAAAGTTCCAGATGAAATTTCCGTAACGTTCGCCGCGGCTGGAAACGAGGTCGTAGTGCAGGCCACCGTTGATCGGGGCAAGCCAGAGGGACGGCGAGCGCGTGGCGGCGGCGTTGGTGGTGGCCGGGGTTTCGGAGCCGAGGAGGCCGTGGAACTGGCCATCGTTGAGGGGCAGATTTTTCGCCCAGACTTCGATGGTGAAATTGGTCGAGCCAACGGCCAGCGGGGACGGGGTCAGTTCGATGGAACTCGTGCCGTCGAAGGTCGCGGACGTGCCGAAACCGGCCAGCGGAGCGGCGTCGGCAGCGACGATGTTGATGACCGCCAAGGCCACGGAACTCTTGCGCGTGGCGGAGTCGATGACGCGGTACTCGAACGCTTCGGTCCCGACCAATCCGAGGGCGGGGCGGTATTTGAAGTTGCCTTGGAAATCAAGCAGCAATTGGCCGCTGGAGGGCGGTTTGCTCGGGATGAAGATGACCGATTTGCCGTCCGCAAACACGGCCGGAAGGCTGCCGGTGACCAGGGTGTCCACGCGGGTGGAAAAAATCACGGGGGGCGTGTCCTGCGAGAAGGGGAGGTTGCCGCGAAGGCTGCCAAAATTCTTCCAGCGCGAGCCGTCGTCCACCACAAACCCGCTGCCTTCGTCGAAGGCCCACGAGGCCATCAAGTCCGGTTCGGTGCCCGCGAGGTGGCGATACATGTCGTCGCGCACCTGCGCGTCCGTGCGCGCGGCGCTCCACACGCGGACCAAATCCAGCGCGCCGTTCCAGTAACTTTTCCCCGCGCGGCCAATGTTGAAGCCGGTGGGTTCGCGGTAAAACGCGGCGGGGGCCGGGCGCGTGCCGAAGAGATTGCCGTTGCGGTAAAAGCGATAGACGGAACCCTCCTTGACCCACGTGAGATGCACCCAGGAATTCACGCCTTGAAAAAAGCCGGGCAGCAGTCCGGTGGCGTGGACGCCCGTGGTGGAGATCGAATCGTAGTGCAACGCGCCCTCCGTCGGCGCCTGCCAGAGCGAGGGGGAGCGACCGTTCACGCCGAACGTTCCCGTCGGATCTTCCCGGCCAATAATCGCGTGAAACCGGCCGTCATCGAGCGCGGCGTTTTTCACCCACAGTTCGTAGGTGAAGTCACTCTGGTTGGTGGCGAACGGCGGTTGGGCGATTTCCACGTAGCTCTCGCCGTCAAAGTTCAGCGCCGTCCCGAGACCGGCGACGGGTGCCAGGTCGCTGGCCGGTTCGGTGGTGAGGCGGAACGTGTCGGTGCGGAAGGGCGAGGCGGGCAGGCCGTTGGAATTCCACAAATTGCCCAGCGGATAATCGGCCCAGCCGTAGCGGACGGCCACGGGATTGGGCACCGCGGGATGACTGACCGCCACGGTGTCGTTCGGCAGGGTTTCCACCCGGGCCGCCCAGACGAACCGGTGATCCTCGCCGCAAATGGCAAAGCCCGAATTGGTGGAACCGCGCCACTGGAGTCCGCCGCCGCCACTGGCGAAATCCAACAAAATCTGGGAACCCTGCTGGCGCACGCCGCGGAGCATCGGGCCGTAGGCGACCACCGGTTGGTTGTAGGCGATGGCGCGGGCGGACAAAGCGAGGCGCGCGCCGACCGGCTCTTTTTTTCGCGGATGGATCCGCACCGGGTCGCCACAGTCGGTGATGACCACCACGCCGACCCTGGGCAGGGCGGTGGCGAGCATCTGGGCCTCGCGCAATTCCGCGAGATCGCTCTCGGAGGGTAGTTCCTGAATGGCGCGAAACGGCGCGATTTGCACGGCGATGAAGGGCAGCGCGGCCATTTCGGGATTTTGCGTGGCCTGCCGCCACGCGGTGCGCCACGTGCGGATGAGATCGGGGAAAAGCGAGCGGTATTGCCACGCGCGGCTGGCGTTGGCCTCGCCTTGATACCACGCCACGCCGCGCAACGACAGCGGCAGCAACGGCGCGATCATGCCGTTGTAAAGCTCGCCCGGCGCGAATGGTGGCTCCGGCGCCGGGTTGGGCGGTGGGGGCAGGCCCTTGGCCGCCCGGTCGGCGGCGTCTGCGTCGTAAGCCGCCTTGGCCCGGAGGTAGCGCTGATAATTGTCGAGGTACGGCACGATGATGCCGTGATAATAATCGGGGCTGGCCTCGAGAAACGTGCGGCTCATCCAGGCTTCGGCGGGTGAGCCGGAGAAGGCGGAACAAATCAATCCCACAGGCACATTGAGATTCTTTTGCAGATCGCGACCAAAGAAATAGCCAACGGCGGAAAACTGGGCCGAGGTCGTCGGCGCGGAAACCAACCACTGCCCCGCGACGTTCGCCGCCGGACTCGCGGCCTGCGTGCGTGGAATCGTGAACAGGCGAAGGTTGGGATTCGCGGAAGCCGCAATGGCGGCGGCACCGGTGTCTGATTCCGGCAACGGGCGCTCCATGTTCGACTGCCCGCTGCACAGCCAGACTTCGCCGACCACCACATTGCGGAGAATGATCTGGTTGGCGCCCCGCACGGTCAGGTCGGCCCCGGTGGCCGAGGCGGTCAGCGGCGTCAGTTGCACCGACCAGTTGCCGCCGCGCGTCACCGTCGAAACGACCTGTCCGCGGAAGCTCACCGTCACGCCTTCCCCCTCCTCGGCCCAACCCCACACGTTTACCGGCATGCCCTGTTGCAGCACCATGTTCGCGGTGAACAACCCGTGGAGGCGAACGGCCGCCTGGGCCAGATTCGGCAGGAGCAAGCAAGCGGAGAAAACGCCCAGCAACGCCAGCCTTCCCCACGGCAAAACGGCACGGCGATAAGCCGTGCTCAAACCGAATGGCGCACGTGAGGTCACAGACACGCCGCAAGGTACCGTGCTTTGGTTCATCTTCAAACGAAAGTTCATCACCACTCTCCGCCTCAACACCGGCGGCCCGAACCGCTGGGCTGAATCTTCACACAAAAATCAGCCACCACCGAAAGTTTGCGGAAACCCAAAAGTTGGCGGCGCTTTCACCCGCCCCTTATTTCCCCGCAGCCGTCTGCCAGCGCGGACGATCGGCCAGGAACAGTTGATCCGGCAACCAGCCCGTGAAGGCGTGCTTTAACGGAAATCCCGTCGGCACTTCCTCCTTAATCAGGCTTTCCACCGCAAACCGTCCCCACACCCGCTCCTCGCCCTTGAGCATCTGCGACAGGAAATGCCCGTCCATCGTGAGCGGCGTGAGATACAAACCCTGCACCGGTTTCTGCGCGTGAATCTGATTGAAGTCGCGCGCGATGTCCCACGTGAGCCACACGCACGGCCGGTGCCCGTACCACGCCACCGCCCACGGCGCGTCGCTCATCATTAACTCGTCGCGCTTCAGCCAGCCCGCCGCCTCCTGAATGATCGGCGGATAATACGGCGGATACGCCACGGGCGATTTGCGCGGACCGACGAACGTCAAAAGCAACGGCAGCGACGCCATCGCGACGAGCACGCCGATCACGAGACTGCGGGCGGGCGGGAACTGGATTTCGAGTTGATCGAGCAACAACGAAAAAAATCCCGCGCCGAACACGAACACCAGCGGCGCGAGCACCACCAGCAGATTCTCGCCATTCACCTCCGGCGACAGCTCGCTCCACCGCGTCCGCCCCAACGCCTGCGCGACGCTCAAGCCCAGCAGCGCCAGCACGACAAACACGCGCATCCGCACCAAACCCGGATTGCGAAACCGCACCAGCAACGCCGCGAGAAACAGCCCCGCGATCCAGTTGCCGCCCAGCTTCGGCAAATCCTCCTGAATCACCCGCGCCAGATTCACCCACAGCTTGTCCTGATATTCGCCCACGGCGAACTTGTCCAAATCCGCGGGCGTCGCCGCGTCGCGCGGGTTCAGCGAGCGCGGCAGTTTTTGTCCCGGAAAACGCAGCGACTCCTCGCACGCCGCGAACGACGCCACGCCGAACGGCGCGCCGCTCCACTGTTGATTCCGCACCAGCCACGGCGTCGTGATCCCCGCGAACGCCAGCACCGCCACCACACACGCGGCCACCCGCCGCCCGCCCGTCAGGCTCATCGCGAGAAACGCGATCACCGGCACGATCAACAGCAAAAACGAATAACGCGTCAACCCCGCCAGCGCCACGAGGATGCCCGCCAGCAACGCCCGGAAAATCACGTCCGCCGCGCCGCGCACCGGCAGCTCACGCGTGCCCGCCTCGAGCGTCGCGAGGCCATTCGCCAGCGCCAGCACGAGCACCAGCAGCAGCATCGTGGACAATCCCGAAATGCTGAACCGCCACAACAAATCCGTGCCCACCAGCAGCGCCACCGCCATCCACGCCACCATTTGATCGAACAATTTTTTCCCGAGCCGATACGTCAGCGCCAACGCCAGCAGGAACAATCCCTGATTGAACCACGCGATCACCCTCTCCGGTTGGTACGTCCGAAATTCCGCCGGATTGTGAATCGTGGAATCCAGCGCCACCACCTTCAACAAGCCCGCCAACGCCAGCGGATACAGCGGCGCGTTGGCGAGATCCGGATGCGGCGCGTTCAAGCCCAGCTCGCTCGCCCCCCGCTGCCGCGCGACCAAGTGCAGACTGAGCGGCCGCACAAAATCCGTCGTGAACCCGCGGCCCTCCGCGAGGTTGCGCGCGAGCTGTGCCGCGTCCATCGCCTCGGGACTCGAGAAGTTGCGGAACTCATTCAGGTTGTACGCGATCGCGATCGCCGCGGCCACCAGCGCCAGCAACAGACCCTTGATCACGCGCACGCCCGCGCCCTCCTCCAGCGTGTGAATCAGCGACTGCAGGCGCGACAATTAAAACCCCTCCAAATGGTACGCGTGCAATTTCCGGTGCAGCGTGCGCCGGCTGATGCCCAGTTTTTCCGCCGCCGCCGTGCGGTTTCCGTCGCATTCCTTCAGCGCGCGCGTGACCAAATCCCGCTCGGCCTCCTTCACCGTCATGCCGCCCTGCGCGATGATTTCGCGCGCGGTCGGCTCGAACGCCGGCGACTGGCCCGTGCGCACATTCGGCGGCAAATCGCGCGGCGTGATCAGCCTGGTCCGGCACAACACCACCGCGTGCTCGATGGCCGTGCGCAGCTCGCGCACGTTGCCCGGCCAGCGATATTGCAGCAGCAAATCCATCGCCTCGGGCGCGATCGCGCTGACCGCCTTCTCATTCTCCGCGGCGAATTCCTCCAGAAATTTCCGCGTGAGCAACGCAATGTCCTCGCGCCGCTCGCGCAACGGCGGCAGATGAATCTCCACCACGCGCAACCGGAAAAACAAATCCTCGCGAAACGTCCCCGCCTTCACGAGCGCCTCGAGATTTTTGTTTGTCGCCGCCACCAGCCGCACATCGGCCGTCAGCGTCTTGTTCGACCCGACCCGTTCGTACGTCCGCTCGCCGAGAAACCGCAGCAATTTCACCTGAATCGTCGCGTCGATTTCCCCGATCTCGTCGAGAAAAAGCGTCCCGCCCTGCGCCTGCTCGAAGCGCCCGATGCGCCGTTCGTGCGCGCCCGTGAACGCGCCCTTTTCGTGCCCGAACAACTCGCTCTCCAGCAGCGTGGGCGCGAGCGCCGCGCAATGCACCGTCACCAGCGGAAACCGCGCGCGCGGGCTGCTTTGGTGAATCCCCTTCGCGATCAATTCCTTGCCCGTGCCGCTCTCGCCCGTGATCAACACCGTCGCCCGCGTCGGCGCGACCTGCTGCACCACCTCGAGCACCTCCTTCATCACCGGAGCCTCGCCCACGACGCTCTCCAGCCGAAACTTCCGATCCAGCCGTTGATGCAGCGATTGATTTTCCTCCTCGAGCGAATTGCGCCGCAGCGCGCGCACAATGCGCAGTTCGAGTTCGTCGATCTGCAACCGCCCCTTCGAGATGTAATCATCCGCGCCCTGCTTCATCGCCTCCACCGCGACATCCTCCGAACCGTAGGCCGTCATCAAAATGCACACCGGCGGTTTGCTCAGTGATTTCGCGCGCTGGATCAGCTTCATGCCATCCTCCTGCGGCAGCCGCAGATCGGTGAGCAACACGGCGAAATTCTCGCGCTCGAGCAACCCCATCGCCGTCGCCGCGTCCTCCGCCACATACACGTCGTAGTGCTCCTCGAGCGCCGCGCGCAACCCCTCGCGCGTCGGCTTCTCGTCATCCACAATGAGCAGCATCGGTTTCCCGGACATGGCGCGGTGAATTAAGCAGAACCGGAAAAAAATGAACACTGCGAACACGCGAAATGTGGGCGGCTGTGGTTCGCGCCAACCTGCAAACGCAACCGTGCGGTTGGAGCGCCCCGTTTCACGCGGCTCCGGGCGGGGCCGCGACGACGCTTCGCGTGGTGCGTGGCAGAAAGCTCTAAACCGGAACGATGCCGTGGGAGCGCCGCCGTCTCGGCGGCTCACCCCGTCCAAACGGGGCGAAGGCGCGCATTTTCAGCGGCTCAAATTGTTCACGGAATGGGGAACCAAAAGAGGA
>JAYVOY010000042.1:0-10393 GCA_043757645.1 Verrucomicrobiota bacterium | reverse complement strand
GTGGTCCGGTGCGGTTCGTAGGGTTTCCCGCAGTTCAGCAACCGCACCCGACTTATGGACATCGTTTTCAATTGCCCGTTTTGCAGTCAGGAACTTTCGGTGGATGAAACGGGCGCGGGCGCGGAGATCCCATGTCCCTCCTGCAACGAGGTGTTGCTGGTGCCCTCCAGCGAGTTTTCCAACTTGGTCTCGACGCCGGAAGAGGCCGCGGCGGCTGCGGCCGCGGCCGCGCCCGCGCCCAACAAGGACACGCGCTCCATCGGTCGCTCGGCCGAAGCCGCCGCCCCGGCGCAAATCCTCAAGCCCAATCGCCCGCTCGAGGCGACCGCCAAGGGCGACAAGAAGCCGCGACTGAAAACGTTTCGGCGGCAGGATTTCGTGAAGGACGGCAAGGATCGCTTCGATGATGCGGTGTCGGAGTTTCTCCAAAAAATCGGCGAGGACAATCTCATCGCCGCGCATCCCATCAGCTACAGTGTTGTGGCCAAAGAGGGCAACCAGATGCTGACGGATTACGGCGTGGTGGTGATTTACAAGAGTTGAGCGGGGCGAAGTCCGCGGAACGGCTGGCGCAAACTTTTCCGACGTGAACCGCGTCACTCGACGAGGTTCGGTTGTAAAATGAGGTAGATGAATTCCGGCTCCTTGAGGTCCGTGTTGACCGGAATTTGTTGCACGAGATTTTCCCCGAGGCGCAGCGTGTAAACGCCGCGCAGCGGCACCTCGTGGCGCTCGGCCCACATGAGCGCGCCGACGGTCGGGGCCACCACGGGCTGCTTCAGCGTGCTCTCTTTGAGCGCCGCTTTCGCGTCCTTCAAATCCTTCGGCTTGCGCTTGAAGAGCGAGCCGATGGAGGAGCCGAGTTTGCGCAGATTTATCCCGTCACCCGAATCGGTGTCGTCGTCGTCCTTGGTTCCATAAACGCTGCCGGGCTTGAGGATCGAGGCGACGCGCATCCCGAAGAGGAGATATTTTTCGCCGGCCCATTGATCGATCAACGTCGGCGACCACGAGAAGGTGCCCTCCCAATCCACGCGTGCCTGGCCGTCGCGCAGCGGCGCGGCTTTGACCGCGAGGTCGAGGCCGAAAAAGCGGTTGGTCAGGTCGGCGTTGGCGGCGGGGTCGAGCGAGAAGGCGGGGCGGCGCTCGTGGGAAACGAAGCGCAGCGGGCCGGTGTGAAACGCGTTGGCCTCGCGAACGGCGGAGAAGAGGAGGTTCACTTGGCCGAGTTTGCCGAGGGATTCGATGACTTGTTTCGGCGAACCTTGAAACAGCGCGGGGGCGAGACTGGTGCCGGGCTTGGTGGCCTGCGGCACGAAGCGCAAAATCGTGAGTTGAATCTCGAGGCCGCTGCTCGGCAGCACGACGCCCGACGCCGCCGCGGCGGCGGCGATGGTGTCCGAGTCGATGAAGGTGACCTGGGCGCGGGCGGAATGCGCGGCGGTGAACAGCGCGACGGCGAGCGTGAAAAAAAACGCGGAGTGACGCCGCAACGCGCGCCCGCAACGCGCCCGCAACACGAATCCATTTTCGCCGTTCTGCTTCACGGCACTATGGTCGGCAGGATCAGCAGCAGCACCGTCTGCGCCTCCTTGTTGCCCATTTCGGCGGTGGTGGTGTGGACGATCAGTTCGCCGCTGCGACAAATGCGGCTGCTGCCGAAGGCGACGGTTTTGTTGACGGGCAGTTCGTAGATTTCGTTTTCCGTGGGACGGCCCTTGGGCGTGAACATTTCGGCCAGGCCGAGGCCGATGTCCGCCGCCGCGCCCGCCTTGCCGTCGCCGCCGATAAGCCCGGATTTCCTGACCGCCGAGGCCGCGCCCGTGGCGAAGGTCATGAAGCGTTCGCCCGTGCGCTTGTCGAGAATCTCCGGCGACCACGTGAGGTTGCCGTCCCACTGCAGGCCGAAGCGCCCCTCGTCCGCGAGCCGCACGGTGACTTCGAGATTCACGCCATACGCGGTGGCCGGGGGGATCGGCGCGGTGGGTTTGCCGATCACCAGCACGGGGCGCGTTTCGAGGGCATCGAACTTCGCCTTGTTTTTTTCCTCGAAGCGAATGTCGCGGGTGCCGGTGAAAAGCACGGTCACCTCGCCCTCGGGTTTCAGGGATTCCATGACGCGCTGGAGATTGCCGCTGAGGTTTTTGAATCCCTCGATGATCCGCTCCGCGCGCAGCGGCTTGAACCGCAGCACCGAGATTTCGAGTGAAACCGTGCGCGGCGGGCCGGGGGGCGCGGCGGGTGGGGCGGGTGCGGCCGGCGGCGGGGCGGCGGCGGGGGCATTGGTGGTGGTCGCGGTCGCGGTCCCGGCGGGCGGGGGCGTTTGGGCAAACGTCAGCGCGGCGTGAGCCAGCAGGAGGAGGAGGGCGAGCGGCCTGGAATTTTTCATGTCGGGATTCGTGTTTTGGAGTTGCCTGAGCAACAAAAACCGCTTAACCCATTTGCGCAATCCTTAACCCCACTCCCCCATGAAAAAAATCATTCGGTGTTTTATCGTCGGCCTCACGGGTTTCTCCCTGTTGGTTCCGCCAGCGTCGCGGGCCGGAGACTTGTTCATCCTCACCGCGACCGATGGCTTCGACACCGCCACGGCGCGATCAAGCGACCTCATTTCGCTGGTGGACAATGTGGTCAAAAATTCCGGTGCCTTCAGCATGTTTGGCAACAATGTGCAGGGAAGTCTGACGTATCAGAGTGTTGCCAACGCCCTCCAGTTTGGAATCCGAGACACCGGCGTGCCCGGGCCGAACCAGTTTCGCGCGCATTTGACCTCCGGGGTTAGTTCACTGAACGAGCAGTTCACCGGGTCCACGCGCGACGAGCTTTTTAGCAACGTCAAAGACTGGTTCAAAAAGAGCGGCTCCGCGGCCTACACCGAGCTGCTCAAAGCGCTCAATGCGCGGTCCACGGTTTCCCCGACAGACGGCAATCCGGGCGCGGCCACGGCGCGGACGGCGTTCCAGAATTACACGGAGTACAGCTCGACGATGACGGAAACGCGGGAGGAAAAAGAGCAGCCCAAGGATTTGGCGGGCCGCGCCGGCTTCGGGTTGGTCGGCGACATCGGGGTCTTCGATTCCAAGGGCCTCAAGGGCACGGCCTACAGCCTGCCGTTGTTTGCGAAGTTCAAGCTCAGCGAACGGGTCGGGCTGAACTTCAACATTCCGTTGAGCTACACCGAGATCGAGAGCGCGAAGATTTATGGGGTGGGCCTGTACATCGGCGTGCCGGTCAAGATCATCCTCAAGCAAAAGGACAATCCGTGGTTCTGGCAGGTCACGCCGTTTGGCGGCGGCAATGTGGTGGGTTCCAAGGAAATCGTGACGGGCGGCCTGATCGTCAATGGCGGCATCGGCAGCGTGGTGTCGTATGACTTCGGCAAGTTCGAGTTGTCGATGGGCAATCAGTTCGGCCAGTACGAAAGCATCGCGCTCGAATTTGACGGCGTGAAAGTCGATCCCGGCGTGGCGCAGAAAATCATCAAGAACGGTTTGAAAATCGGCGTGCCGTTTGCCAAGCGGTGGGTGTTCGAGGCGTATGCGGTTCACACCAAATTTCTCGAAGCCGCGGGCGTGGATCAATACATCACGACGGGAGGTGAGATTGGCTATCGGTTCCTCGGCAAGCCGGACGCGGCGAAGAAGAAAAACGGCTACCTGAAACTCGGTTTGTACACCGACATCGGCAACGGCTACTTCTCCCCGCACATCCAGTTCGGCACTGGGTGGAAGTTTTGAGCCGGCTCTTCGTGACGGACGCCATCAAAGGCGGGCTTCGGCCCGCCTTTTTTTGTTTGCTCGTGGTTTGCAGCGGGGCGCGGAAACTTGCGGGCGCGGGCGCGCGGCGCTGTCGGTGGGTGCGCGCCGAGCCGGTGCTCGGCGCTCCGGTTCATCGAAAGCAAGGCCCGCACACTTGGTCCCTCACTTGCGGCAGCGGAGCTTCCTTGCTCCCTTCACCGTCCGAACAAATCCAACTGCGCGGGGGCTGCGAGGCCGCGGAGTTTCTCGCGCTCGGCGCGGTGTCGCGAGGGGGCGCGCACGTTGCCCTCGGGCGTGAGTTCGGATTGTTCGAGATTGCTGAGAATGGACTTCGCGCGTTCGAGCACGCTGGGCGGCACGCCGGCGAGGCGCGCGACGTGGATGCCGTAACTCTTGTCCGTGCCGCCGGTGACGATTTTGCGGAGGAAGATGATCTGGTCGTTCCACTCGCGCACCGCGACGTTGAAATTTTTCACGCGCGGCAGGCGGCCCGCGAGTTCGGTGAGTTCGTGATAATGCGTCGCGAACAGCGTCTTCGCGCCGACCTGATTGTGCAGGTGCTCGACGATCGCCCACGCGAGACTCAGCCCGTCAAACGTGCTCGTGCCGCGCCCGACCTCGTCGAGAATGATCAGGCTGCGCGCGGTGGCGTTGTTGAGAATGTTCGCCGTCTCGCTCATCTCGACCATGAAGGTGGACTGCCCGCGCGCGAGATCGTCGCTCGCGCCGATGCGCGTGAAAATGCGGTCCACCAAATCAATGCGCGCCTCGGCCGCGGGCACGAACGCGCCCGTGTGCGCGAGCAGCGCGAGCAGCGCCACTTGGCGGATGTAGGTGCTCTTGCCCGCCATGTTCGGGCCGGTGATGAGCGCGAGTTGGATCGCGGTGGTGTCGAGTTCCGTGTCGTTCGGCACGAAGCGTTCGCCGCCGGAGTTCTGGTCCAGCACCGGATGCCGCCCATCGCGAATGCGCAGAATCCCCTCGGCTCCCACGTGTGGCCGCACGTGACCGAACAACCGCGCCGTCGTGGCGAAGGAACCCAGCACATCGAGCTGCGCCAGCGCGTCGGCGGTCCGCTGGATTTCGCCGAGCCGCGCAATCACGGCCTCGCGCAACCGCAGGAAAATTTCGTACTCCACCTTCACGCTGCGTTCCTCGGAGCCGAGAATTTTCCCCTCCATTTCCTTCAACTCGGGCGTGATAAACCGCTCGCCGTTCGCGACGGTTTGTTTGCGAATGTAGTGCGGCGGCACTTTCGCGAGATTCGAGCGCGTGACCTCGATGTAATAGCCGAACACCGAATTGAACCGCACCTTCAACGAGGCAATGCCCGTGCGGTTGATCTCGTCCTGTTGCAGCTTGGCGATCCAATCCTTGCCGTCGTGCTGGGCGCGTTTGAGTTCGTCGAGCGCCGCGTCAAAACCCGCGCGGATCAAGCCGCCCTCCTTCACCGCGAGCGGCGGTTCCTCGACAATCGCGCGCGCGAGCAAGTCGGTGAGGTCGGGCAATTCCGTGAGCTGCGCGAGAAGATCAACGAGCAGCGGCAGCGCGGTTTCCACGGCGCTGGCTTCGGTGGCGGGAGCGGCGAACGTCTCGCGCAGCAATTCTGTTTTCCGGCGCGCGGCCTTTTCCTTGTGGGCCGCGATGAGGTTGTCGAGCGTTTGCCGCAACCCCGGCACCTGCTCCAGCGCGAGCCGCAGCGCGAGCAAATCGCGCGCGTTGCCGGTGCCCACGCTGAGGCGGCTCAACGTGCGCTCCAAGTCGCGCACCTCGACCAAACCCGCGCGAAAGGCCTCCAGCGCCGCCGCGTCGCCGAGCCACGTTTCCACCGCGTCCTGGCGGCGTTGAATGGGCGCGACGGCGGCGAGCGGTTGCGTGAGCCAGTCGCGCAAACGCCGCGCGCCCATCGGCGTGACGGTGCGGTTCAGCGCGCCGTAGAGGGTGGCGTTGCGCGGGGCGTCGCGGTGGAGCGGTTCGAGGATTTCCAGATTCCGCAGCGCGGTCGTGTCGAGCACGAGATAATCGCCGCGCTCGTAAGTCGTCAGGCGCGTGAGGTGCGCGACGTCGCGCCGCAAATGCTGCGTGAGATAGTGCAGCACCGCGCCCGCCGCGCCAATCGCCGCGAGGCGATGCTTGAGTCCGTAGCCGTCGAGCGACGCGACCTTGAAATGTTCCTTGAGCGTGAAGTGCGCGGTCTCCGGCGCGAACACCCAGTCGTCGTAACCACTCAGCATCGGGAACGCGCCCTGGAGTTGCGCACGCAATTTCGCGGCCTCGGAGGGATAAATAATTTCCGCGGGACGCAGGCGCTCGAGTTCGGTGAGCAACACGGTTTCGCTCTCGACCTCGGTCACTTTGAAATCGCCCGTGGTCAAATCCACCAGCGCCAGCCCGAGCGTTTTGCCCGCCGCGCAAACCGCCGCGAGGAAATTGTTCCGCTCCGCCGCGAGCAGGCGCTCATCGAAATGCGTGCCGGGGCTGAGGATTTGCGTGACCTCGCGCTTCACGAGCTGGCCGGGCCGCGCGTCCTCGATCTGGTCGCAGATGGCCACCTTGCGGCCCGCGCGGAGGATGCGCGCGATGTAATTGTTCGCGGCGTGAAACGGGATGCCGCACATCGGGATGAGGCCGCGCTTGGTGAGGGTGACGTTGAGCAACTGCGCGCCCGCCTGCGCGTCCTCGAAAAACATCTCGTAAAAATCACCGAGACGGAAGAGCAGCAGGGCGTCTTTCGGCAGCTCGCTTTTGATGCGGCGATACTGCGCCATCATCGGGGTGAGTTGCGGTTCGGCGGACATCGGGCGGAGTTTCTAGCAGCAAAGCAACAGCGGCGCAAAGGGCGGAATTGTTGGCGCGGACAGCTCGCTGTAATCACCAAGCCGTAACGATGCAATTGATGGAGCGCCGCCGTCTCGGCGGCTCCCGGCGTGGGAAAATCCGCGCGTTCGCCCCGGTTGGACGGGGTGAGCCGCCGGGACGGCGGCGGTCCTTCGGCAATGTTACGGCCAAGCCGGGGTAAGGGAATAAATTCATGGGTTTCATTCCTTTGCCGGCAATTCTTTTGCCGACATTTTTCAGGCGAGTGAATCGCGGGCGATTGCCGGTTGACACCCTCCCGCAACAGGATTAGCAACCAGCAACCTCAAAAAGTTTACGGGATTATGTGCCATCCAACCGCCAGCCAAACTTCTGCGCAATCGCACCACCGACCGCAGTGCAGCCGACACGTTCTTGCCTTCACGCTGATCGAACTGCTGGTGGTCATCGCGATCATCGGCATTCTCGCCGGCATGTTGCTGCCCGCGTTGGGGCGCGCCAAGGAGCAGGGCAAACGCGCCAAGTGCAAAAACAACGAGAAGCAAACCGGCCTCGCGTTGCTCCTGTATGCGGACGACTACGACAGCAAGTTTCCGGTCTTCCCCAGCGCCTTGGGCAACTGGGCGTGGGACATGGCGGTGTCGCTGACCACAACGATGGAAAACTACGGCGCCGGTCAGATGGAGAGCTATTACTGCCCGTCGTTTGCGACCGGTACCGACCTTTCCAAATGGTGGAATTACGGGCTGCCGAATGCCCGCTGCATTGGCTATCTCTGGCTGGTGCCGCGGGCCGTGAACTCGATCCCCGGCCAGTTCATTCAAACCAACACGTTTGCCAACGGCCTCAAGGCGCCGGTGGATGCCGAGCTTGTCGCCGACATCACGGTCGCCCAGGGCGCGCCGACGTTCACGATCTACACGTTTACGCCCGCCGCCGGATTCGCCGATCGTCCCGCTCACCTGCGCGGCGGCGTGCCCGCGGGCGCGAACATTCTCTACGTCGATGGCCACATCGATTGGCGCGACGGATTGAACCTGACGAACAAGTTCACGGATCCAAGTGGGGTGACGCAGTTCAGGTTTTGAAACGCGCGCTGCGGAGCGGGCCGTGGTTGGGAGGATGATTGCCGCGAGAAAAAAAGTTAGAGTCTCGTTACCTCGACTCCTACAAATAGTAAAGCGGCCACCGGTTGAACCGGATTCTCGCAACTCACGCGCGCGCCAATCTTCTTTGCGCGGCCGCGCTGATGCGCTACAACACCGCGGTCATGGCCACCCTTGTCTTCGATATTGAAACCACCGGACTCCCCGCGGAAACGTTTGATGAGGTGCAGCGCGAGTATTTGTTTCGCGACGCCGAGAAGCTGCCCGAGGGCGCCGAGCGAGAGACGCGCCGCGCCGAGATTCAGCGGCAATTCAGCCTGTGGCCGTTCACCGCGCAGGTCGCGTGCATCGCGATGGTGAATGCCGAGACGGCCCGTGGTCAGGTGCTGTTTCTCTCCGAAGATTTCGAGGATGGTACCGAGGCTGCGGGTCCGGTGAAGTTCACGCCGTGCGCGGATGAGGTCGAGTTGCTCACCGCGTTTTGGGAGGTCGCGCCGCGCTACGATTCGATCGTCACCTTCAACGGCCGCGGCTTCGACGTGCCGTTTCTGTATCTGCGTTCCGCGCTGCTCAACGTGCCGATCACGCGCAAGGATTGGTTGGGCTACCGCTACGCCGTCGCGCCGCACTGCGATCTCGCGGAGCAGTTCACGTTTTACAATGTGAGCGGACGCGAGGGCGCGGCGCGGAAGTTCAACCTCGATTTCTACTGCAAGGCCTTTGGCATCCCCTCGCCGAAAGCCGAGGGCGTCACCGGCATGGACGTTGGCAAGCTGATGGCCGAGGGCCGCCATCGCGACATCGCCGAATATTGTCTGCGCGATGTGAAGGCCACCGTGCTGCTCCACCAGATTTGGCGCGAGCGTTTGCAGGGGGTGAAGTAGGGCGGAAGCGGGAGGAAATTTTCCGGAGACCGCGAATCGCGTTTTCGTACGGAGTCCCGCCTTTAGGCGGTTCGGCGTCCGCACTCGCAGCACGCACACAATTTTTCAGCAACTCCGCCACGGCGCACATCCCACCGGCTGAAGCCGGGACTCCGTACCGCTACGCCACCTCACGCGAGGATTTCCTTCGCCACATTTCCGTGAACATCCGTCAGCCGGAAATCGCGCCCGGCGTAGCGGAAGGTGAGGCGCTCGTGATCCACGCCCATGAGATGCAACAGCGTCGCGTGGAGGTCGTGGACGTGCATGCGATTCTCCGCGGCCTTGAATCCAAAATCATCCGTCGCGCCGTAGCTCATCCCGCCGCGCGCGCCGCCGCCCGCGAGGAACATACAGAAGCCGTGTGGATTGTGGTCGCGGCCGTTGCCGTTCTCGCTCACAGGCGTGCGGCCGAACTCGCCGCCCCACACGACAAGCGTGTCTTCGAGCAAGCCGCGTTGTTTCAAATCCCCGAGCAGCGCGGCGATGGGGCGGTCAATGTCCTTGCCGAGCGTGCGCGTCGAGGCGTCGTGATTCGAGTGCGTGTCCCACGGTTGCCCGTTGCCGTAATAAACTTGGATGAACCGCACGCCGCGCTCCGCGAGCCGCCGCGCCATGAGACAGCCGTTGGCGAAATGCCCCTTGCCGTAACTCTCCCGCGTCGCCGCCGCTTCGCGCGTGAGGTCGAACGCGTCCGTCGCGGCGAACTGCATGCGATACGCCGTCTCCATCGCCTCGATGCGGCCCTGCAACGCCGCGTCCGCGCCGCCGCGCGCGGCGAGATGCTCGCGGTTCAGCTCGGCGAGCAGGTCGAGTTGCTTGCGCTGCGCGTCCGGCGCGGTGCGCGGATTGTGCAGCCACTGAATCATCTGCTTGGGATCGAGATTCGAGTGGTTGATGTAAGTGCCGCCATGCTGCGACGGCAGGAACGCGCTCGTCCACAAAATGGAAAACCGCACGGGCCGCCCGGGGCACAGCACGACGTAGCTCGGGAGATTTTCGTTCTCCGTGCCGAGGCCGTAACTGCACCACGCGCCCATCGCGGGCACGCGCGGCGTCATCGTGCCGTTGTTCATCAGCAGCAGCGCGGGGCCGTGATTCGGGTTGTCCGTGTGAACGCTGCGCAGCACGCACAAGTCGTCGGCGAACTTCGCCGTGAGCGGAAGCAAATCGCTGACGGGCAGCCCGCTCTTGCCGTGATTCTGAAACTGGAACGGCACCGGCAACAACCCGCCCGTGGGCCGCTCCGTGCGCAAATCCGCGCCCGCGGGCCGCTGCCCGGCGAACTTGTTCAAGTCCGGTTTCGGATCAAAGAAGTCCGGCCCGAACGGCCCGCCGTTCATGAACAAGTGAATGACCCGTTTGGCGCGCGGCTGAAAATGCGGCAGCAACCGCGCGCTCGCGGCAACGCTCGACGGCGCGGCTCCGGCAACGCCCGGCAGCGCCGCGAGCAAACCAAGCGTGCCGAGTCCGCCCCCGAAGCGGGCGATGGCGGTGCGGCGGGAGATGGGGAGGGAATTCATCGAATTGAGCATACTACGTTTGCCGTGCGCAGCAGATTCACTTGCACGGGGCGCGCGAAAAACACCCACCGCTCTCGGCTGCAAAAAGCCTCTCGGGCGGCGCCGCAGCCTCACTCCCCGAGTGACAGTTTCAGCTGCTGCGCGGTGTTCGGAAAGAGGCCGCTGACGCCGAGGCCGAGCAGGCGCAGCGGGCGGTTGATGAGTTTTTGGCGCGCGAGGAGGTGGCAGCCGAAGCGGTAGATTTCGCGCGCGTCGGTGAGCGGTTC
>JAYVOY010000041.1:0-2806 GCA_043757645.1 Verrucomicrobiota bacterium | reverse complement strand
TTGTGAATGGAGTCGGTGGTGACACCGGAGCCGATTTGGCCGCCGTTGACGGCGGCCGCCCCGCCGGTGGCCAGCCGGAGCGACTGGTTGAAGGTGTCGGCAAAATCGGCGCGGGAGGATTTGTATCCGACCGTGCCGGCGTTGGCGATGTTGTTGCCGATCACGTCCATGCGTTCCTGGAAGGTTTGCATTCCGCTGATACCGGAGATGAGGGAACGAATCATAATTTTTACTGGGGTTGAGGGGAGTTGACTGAACTATTGACTGACGGTCGCCACCGGCCCGCGGGCCGGCGTAACAGGGGTGTTGGTAACCGGCTGGCTGATGCTGAGCACTTGTTGGAGTGTGTAGCGGCCGCCGTTGATGAGCAGGACGGGTTTGCCCTCGCTGGCGAGGATTTGCGAGACGGAACCGGTGACGGTGTCCGCAATCGCACCGGTGACGGGGTCGGGGGTGGGTTGCACGACCACATCGCGGCCGAGCATCGAGTTGGCGCGCAGCAGGGAGAATTCGTTGCTCATGTTTTTGGTGGCCTCGAGATTCGAGAAGGTCGCCATCTGGCCGATGTAATCGGCGTCCGCCTTGGGATTGAGCGGGTCCTGATGGGTGAATTGGGCGACGAGCAATTTCAGAAAATCGTCCTGCCCCAGGGTTTTGGTGGCGACCCGGACGTCGCCCGGAGTGTAATTGGCCGTGGGCGGCGCGTTGGGTACAAGCCCGCTGATGTTGTTGTCTCCCATAAGCTCAAGCCCAGCGTTCGAGGCCGGATTTATTGGTTGAAACGGTGGCAGCGCCAAGGGCGCTCGCCGTGGTGGCGCGAGGGGTGGCGCGGCGTTTGAAAGGTTCGGTGAGCGAGCCGACGAGCGACTGTTCATCGAGTGATCGGGGCGGCGGCTCGGGTTGTCGCTGCGGGTGCTGGCCGGCGCCGGTGTCGGGGTTCGAGCCGAAGCTGGCGTGGCTGGAAGTGGGGTTGCGCTCGGTGATTTCCTGCGGCGCGAGCGTGGCGCGTTGCAGCGGCGCGAGGGTGACTTGCTGGCTGGCGAGCGAGGTTTGCAGTTGCGCCCAATTTTTCTGCAAGTGCTCGAAGTCGCCGCGTTCGCAGCGGATCAACGCCTCGGTCTTGCCGTCGTGATGGCTGATCTGGAGAAAAAGTTCCGTGCGCGAATCGGGCTTGAGCACGATGGCCAGGGCGTCCGCGCCGAGTTGGCGCACGAGCGTGACCTCGCGGGAAATGAACGTCTGGACTCTTTCCATCGGCACGCGCGGCGGCTCGGGCAGCAGCGGGGCCGCGGCGAGTTCAGCATCGCGCGGATCGCTGGTGGCGCGCGCGGCCCACGGGGCGAGGGGCGGATCCGCCACGCTGGCGGCGGTCGCGAAGGGGCGGCTCTCGCGGCGAATTTTCCACTGGCCCGGCAGGACTGGAACGTCCGGATTGCCGGCGAAACCCAGCACGAGCGGCAAGGATTTCTCGTCGCGCGCTGCGGGTTGGTTGCCTGTGTCGGCCATGTTCATGATGGAAGATTGGGGAGCAGTGGTTGTGCCACGACCGGTGGGGGCGGCGGTGGCCGCCGGGGATTTTTCGCCGGCCTCATTTTTTGGCGGCGAATGGTCCGCGCCGGTCGCGGGACCGGCCGTCGCCGCCGCGGGGCTGAAGGCCGTGGGCGTGGGGTGGTCTGCGGTTTCGGTGCCGCGGGCGTTGGCGGAATCCGCGGTCAGCGCGGAGCGGTCGCCGCGCGAATGCGGTGAAAATTGCCGGTGCTCGCGGTTTTCCGATCCGGCAGGGTTTTCCCCCGCGGGTCGCGTGCTGCCGGACGGCGCGGCCAGGGTGGGGATTTCCTGCCGGTCCGCGCCGGCGGGATTCGCGTGCCGCCAGCCGGGCAGCAGCGTGGAGCCGAGCGCGAGCCAGGTCTCGGGCTGCGAGATGACCCGATACAACGCGCCGGCGGGATCGCGAAATTCGAGAATGACGCGTTGTTCCGCCGCGGCGCCGGGGCGGTTGAAATTCGTGTTGATGGCGGGCGCGGCAGTGGGGGGCGGAGCCGTTGGGGAAGCCGGGCGGACCGCGTTGGAACTATCTTTGCGCGCGGGGCGCGCGGGAGGTTTGCCAGTGCTCGCCGTGGAAATTTCTGTGCGGTCGGTGATTTGTGACGCGGACGCGGGGGGGGCGTTGTCGTCCGCGCGCGGGCTGCTGGCGCTGGCTGCGTTCGGTTCCGCGGCTTGGAGATCGACCCATTCGACGGCGATGAGCTCGCTGTCGCGGATTGCGAAAGGCTGCGGCGCACGCGGCGTCGCGTTCGCCGAAAATGCGGTGAGCGGGGGCGCCGGGCGGGGCGGCAACGCGCCGGCGGGAGTGGTGCCGAGCGGCGTGGTTGGTGGCGCGGGGATCGGCGCGAAGGACGCGGTGGCGGCGCTGGTTTGGAGCGAGCGCGGATTACTGAGCGGAAGCTGCGGAAGTGGGGGCGCGGAGAATGCGGGACGTGTGCCGGGCGCAACGGCGCTGGAGTGGAACGGGAGCGGAGTTGGCCGGGCGGGGAGCGCGGCCGGGGCGGGTGCGGACGCGGGCGGGCGCGCGGTTTGGCGCGGAAGCGCCTCACCGGGGGCAGTGGGTTGGGAGGTCGCGCGGGGCGCGGCGGTGGGCGGCGGTGCCGGGGCAACTTCGGCGCGCTGCGGCGCGGACGTGGTTGGCGAAAGAGTGCGCGAGCGAGTGGGCGCGGGCGCCGGTTCCGGTGCGAGTGTGGGCGTTGGTGTCGGCG
This sequence comes from Verrucomicrobiota bacterium, assembly GCA_043757645.1. GTDB lineage: Bacteria > Verrucomicrobiota > Verrucomicrobiia > Limisphaerales > BJHT01 > BJHT01. The sequence goes on along the minus strand of JAYVOY010000041.1, from coordinate 53 downwards.
TTGGGTTGGGAGGAAGCGGTGCAGGGATTGCGGCGGGGAGCGTGGCTGTCGTG
>JAYVOY010000040.1:0-2813 GCA_043757645.1 Verrucomicrobiota bacterium | reverse complement strand
CCAACGCCCTTGCCGGTTCGGGCGCTCCACCGGCTAAAGCCGGGACTCCAAACGAAATCTGCCGCGCCGTCTCCCAGCGCGCGGCGCAGACGCTCAAGTGGGTGACGGGCAACCTTGGTCTTCTCGACGAAGCCCTCGACCACCTCACGCTGGGCCGCGCCGCGCTCTACGCGGCGATTCTGGAACGGAGCGCGGCTGTGTCCGCAGGACCAGCCGCAGCAACGCCGAACGCGCCGAGCGTGGCGGGTTCCTCCAACGCCTGCTTCCCTGCCGACGCTGCTGCGGGTGGGGCTTCGCCCACACCCGCGCTCCAAACCGCCCGCCGCGAACTGGACGCCGCCGTGGACGGCCTCCGCCGCGCCGGCACGCAGCACATGATTCCCCACGGCCTCCTCACCCGCGCCTGGCTGCGCTTTCTCACCGGCCCGCTTACCGGCCCCGACAGCGCCCAGGAAGATTTGGACGAAGCCTGGGAAATCGCCGAGCGCGGACCCATGCGCCTCTTTTTGGCCGACATTCTTCTTCACCGCGCCCGCTTGTTCGGCGCCAGGCAAAAGGAAAAAGGTGAAAGGCAAAAAGCAGCCTCGGCGTATCCGTGGGAATCCCCCGCCGCCGACCTCGCCGCCGCCGAGAAACTCATCCACTCCTGCGGCTACCACCGCCGCGACGCCGAGCTCGCCGACGCCCAACGCGCGCTGCTCGGTTCGTAGCCCCCCGCGCGCGGCGTGGCAACACTGTAGCGCAGGCGTCGCGCCTGCGAGTTCACCGGGCGTCCCGCCCGGTGGTTCTGGCGGCGAGACGCCGCCCGAACTCGCAGCCGGGACGGCTGCGCTACGCGACTCCTGCCGCGCCGTCTCCGCAGAGGCTCAACCCGCGCGGCTTTTCGCCCCACGACTTCGCGATTCTGAATTCAGCATTGCGCCGCCGCGCGGCCCGCGAATGATCCCGGCATGACTGCGCCGAAGCCCATCACCCTGACCACGCCGCTCGCGGAGTTTCGCGGCGTCGGCCCGGAGCGGACGGAGCAGCTCGCGCGGCTGGGCTTGCGGACGGTTCACGATTTGTTGCTGCACGCGCCGCGGCGTTACGAGGATCGGCGGCATTTCAAAAAGATTTCGGAATTGGTCAAGGGCGAGTCCACCACGACGCACGGACGCATCGTGGCGCTGGGCGTGAAGCGCTGGAAACAAGGCTCGCGCTCGCGCTTTGAATTCATCCTCGAGGACGGCACCGCGCGGCTGCATTGCCGGTGGTGGAACCTGCCGTTCATGGAGAATTATTTCAAAGTGGGCGACGAGGTCCTCGTGTTCGGCAAGGTGCTCGCGGAGAAGCCGCGCACGATCGATCATCCCGAGACCGAGGTGCTGGAGCCGGGCGACGAAATCCTGATCCACATCAACCGCGTCACGCCCATCTACGCGCTCACCGAGGGACTCCCGCAGCGCTGGCTGCGCGGTCTCGCGTGGCGCGTGCTGGACGCGGCGGCGGCGATCATGCCGGAGCCGTATCCGCAACTGGCGCCGGAACTCGCGGCGTTTCCAACACGCGCGCTGGCGATTCGCACGCTGCATTTTCCCAACGAAATTCCCGACGTGGAACGCGCGCGGCAACGGCTGGCATTGGATGAATTGCTCGAATTGCAACTCGCGATTCAGCGGCGGCGAAAAAATCTCGAGGCGCACGGCACCGCGCTCGCGTGCCGGGGCGACAATCGCTGGATCAAACCGTATCTCGCGCGCCTCGGCTTCACGCCCACGCAGGCGCAGACGCGCGTGCTGCGCGAGATTCGCCACGATCTCGGGGCCGCGGCGCCGATGCGCCGCCTGCTGCAAGGCGACGTGGGTTCGGGAAAAACCCTGGTCGCCGCGTGCGCCGCGTTGATGGCGCTGGAGAGCGGCTGCGACGTGGCGCTCATGGCCCCGACGGAGATTTTGGCGGGGCAACATTTTCGGCGTTTCACCGAATGGTTCGAGCCGCTCGGGATTCCCGTGCATCTCCACACGGGCGCGCAGAAAACGGCGGAACTGAAGGGCAGGGGAGCGGGTGCGGTCTTGCCAACTTCCAGCGGTGCGCTCGCACCCGCGCCCACGCGCCCCGCCCTGTACATCGGCACGCACGCGTTGCTCGAGGCGGGTTTCACGCCGGAGCGACTGGGTTTGGTCGTGATCGACGAGCAGCACAAATTCGGCGTGTCGCATCGCGAGCGGCTCGTGCGCAAAGGCCGTTATCCGCATTTGCTCGTGATGACCGCGACGCCGATTCCGCGCAGCCTGGGCCTGACGCTGTACGGCGATCTGGACATTTCGGTGATGGACGAAATCCCCGGCGGCCGCGGGCCGATCCGCACTCACGTCCGCACGCCCGAGCGGTTGCCGAAGGTCTGGGATTTCATCCGCGCGAAACTCACCGAGGGCCGCCAGGCCTACGTGGTTTACCCGCGCGTCGAGGAGGCGGATGAAGTCGCGGGCATCAAGGCGGCGACGCGGGAATTCGTGAAGCTCGAAAAAGTTTTCGCGCCGTTCCGCGTCGGCCTGCTGCACGGGCGACTCAAGCGCGAGGAGCAGGATTCCGTGATGGCGGGTTTTCGCGCGGGCGCGATTCACGTGCTGCTGGCGACGACCGTCGTCGAGGTCGGCGTGGATGTCGCGAACGCGACGGTGATGGTGATCGAGAACGCGAATCAATTTGGTCTCGCGCAACTGCATCAACTGCGCGGACGCGTCGGCCGCGGCGCGCACGAATCGCACTGCATCCTCGTCGCGAACGCCGCGACGCCCGACGCGCTGGAGCGCCTGAAGATTCTCGCCAGCACT
>JAYVOY010000039.1:0-2815 GCA_043757645.1 Verrucomicrobiota bacterium | reverse complement strand
GGTGCCCGCAGCGCCTGCGGCAACGCCAACAGCAATCGCCGCGACCGAGGCGGCTCCCACACCAAGTGCCGCCGCCGAGCCAGCGCCAGTCGCGGTCGTCGAAGCCGCGCCGGTTGTGTCCGAGACGCCGCCCGCCGCGAGCTAAGGAAGCGCTGGTTAAACCACTAATCGACACTAACCAGCACTAATCGCCCAACCCGATGGCCCTGATTTCATTAGTGTCCATTAGTGCCAGTTAGTGGTTCAGGTGCTTGGTTCAGCGTTTTCCAAACGGGGCGAAAGCGCGGATTTTCCGCCGTTCAAAATGTTCCCTGAACGATGGGCCAAAAGTTCGAGCGCGAATGGCCCGCGCGGACTCTCCCACGCCGTGAGCCGCCGAGACGGCGGCGGTCCGCCAACTGAATAGTTACGATTGAGCGCCGACTGCTGGTCAGAATTACCCAGCCAAACACATTAACCCGCCTTTCCAGCTTATATGGCACCGTTTGTTGTGTCATTTTGGCGCATTTAGATTTCTCAACTGCCTCCTCATACGTCTCAAACGCCTCCCCATGGACCGCAACTGCCCGCCCATGAGCCTAAACCGCCTCTTTATGAACCCGAACTGCCCCATAATGCCTCCAAAAGACATCCCCATGGACCGCAACCGCCCGCTCATGCCTCGCACTTGCCACCCCATGCGCTTGAAACTCTCTCCCATGCCTTTGAACCGCTGCCGCATGGACTTCACCCGTCACACAATGCGTTCGACTGGCCGACTCCTTTCCCTGATTTGGCCGTGCTGGGAAAAAATTTCACCGCACGGGTGTGATGAAGCCGGAATAATTTTTAGCCACGGATGGAACACGGATGAAACACAGACAGGGAGGTTCGCTCATTTGACTTTTCGTCGGTTGGACAACTCACCAGATAGTGTGTCCGCGTTGAAACCGCATCTCATGCCCAAAGTGTCGGCCAGCGGCGTTCAATCTGTGTTTCATCCGTGTTCCATCCGTGGCTAAAGAATAGTTCCGGTTAAAAGTGCGCGCCCGCACTTACGTCTTGGCACCCGCCGCGCGATTGCCCACCTTCCCCCGGCAAACCAACACCACCCCATGCGCCGCGCCTTCGTTTCCCACAGCACCGCCGATGACAGTTTCATGGGCGGCTTCCTGAGCCGCGCGTTCGGCGGCGACATCCGCCAGCGCGACCGCGTGAAGTTCGAGAAGGCCGACGAGAAAATTGACGGCGGCCACGCCTTCCGCGCCATGGCGGCCTACGCGCAATGGATGGAAGACGGGGGTGACGAGGCCCGCGCGAACTGGCCGGGCTGCGGCTCATGGGCAATTTGGATAACCCACCTGCCGAGTTTGAACCAAATCGCCGTTTGGCCGCTGGGTCATGTAAAACACCTTGCCCAAACGAGAAGGATCGAACTCTATGGATTTGTTTTCTAGCCGTCTCAAAAGAAAGCGTGCAACGACGAAGCTCACAAAGTCAGCCAGTTCCAAACATGGGTGCGATCCGGGCTTCACAAATTTTGGCTCTGGAATCGCAATTCCTTTGGCGAGGAACGGATAGAGAAGCATCGATTGCAATCCTCCGAAGCATTCTCGCGCCCAGCCTTGGATTACGTATTCAGCGTCAACCGGCCTGTCCGCGTCGAAAAAAAGATGCGGTTGAAATCCCTTCTCGGTAAAGCCGTCGATGAGTTCGGCGACTTGTGAGATATAAGCCACATCTCGCAATTCCGACTCGGCGAGTGACCGATACACAAGCGAGATGTTGAAAATGAACAAATCCTTTGAAAGTCGTGCGAATAAGTCGAACAGCCCATTAACCAATGCGACCACATCGTTCTGTGACCATTGACTGAAAACAGCATGATGGCGTCTTTGCTGTCCTGACCACGCTTCGGTCATGTGAAGCCTCCACGAATCAGGAGCGACCGATGGAGCGATTGTCTTCTTGAATTCGATAATCTGCGCTTCGATTTCCGGCATGAGCCTCCGGTCTGCACCAAGAAGCGAATAGGTGTAAATCCCTTGGTCTTGTCGAGCTGCCTCGTCACCATAAAACTGCACTTCTTCGCGCTTGGCTCTGCTCGGAAACATTACGACGGTCTGTCCGTCACACTTGGGGCACTTTACCGTTACGCCATGTGGGACCCAAATCCTGCTGTTCGTAATCGGGTCAAAGTCCAACGGGGTAACAGGCACGCAAGGCTGGGGCAGCTTTTGAAGCAGCGGAATGGGAAATGAATGCCGACACGATGAACATTGCACTCTTTCTTTCAGCAGTCTCGCTGGAGCATGTCTGAGCTTGTTCGCATGAGTTTCCATTTGCGATTTAGCATACTACAAGGGCTGTGGGGTTTCTCCAAATCCGAAACAACCCCGACTGCATCCCAAGACTAGAACTAGCGCTGGGCGAGGTGGCCGGAGCGGTGGGGAACGCCGACCGCAGCGGCGATGCGTTTGAGCGGATGGCATTTCGTGCGACCCACGCCGACGCCCTGCACCAGGCGGGCCGCCGTTCCGAGGCGGAGACGCGCTTCCGCGAGGCCGAGCAAATGCAGCAGGAGAGACAGCCCGCCTACCCGCTGCTCTACTCGGTGCAAGGCTTCCAGTATTGCGACCTGCTCCTCGCCGTCCCCGAGCGCGCCGCGTGGCAAATCTGTTTGGAGTCCCGCCTTCAGGCGGCGGGGCGTGGAAAAGTTCAGAGCGCTACGGCAAGTTCCAACGCCCTTGCCGGTTCGGGCGCTCCACCGGCTAAAGCCGGGACTCCAAACGAAATCTGCCGCGCCGTCTCCCAGCGCGCGGCGCAGACGCTCAAG
>JAYVOY010000038.1:0-2820 GCA_043757645.1 Verrucomicrobiota bacterium | reverse complement strand
AATGGTGAACCAAAAGCTGGCGTGTGAATGGCCCCCGCGGACTTCCCTCACCGTGAGCCGCCGAGACGGCGGCGGTCCGCCAACTGCATGGTTACGGCTTACAGGGCTTGGGCATTTGCGGTGGCCGCGTACCCGGCCCTTCAGGCCGGGCTATAACATTGCGGGCTTTCAGCCCGAAGACATCGGGCTTTCTGTCCGCGAATCCCAATTCTTGTTTTGCACTCCGGCTTTATTTCCCCGCGTCGCCGCGCGAATAAGCGACCATTACCCGCGGGGTAGTCACCCTTATACTTGAGGCGTGTACATTGACGTTTGTGCGGGTCGCCGCCAAAGATTCGCCCCGTGAGCTACGGATATTTCTCCACTCTCAAGCCCCTCTGGCGCCGACGGAATTCGCCGCCGGTCCCGTCGCCGTCTGCGAGCCAACCCGCGAAAACGGGCGTCGGTTCGCCGGGTTGAGGGCACCGTCGCCGCGCGTCACTTTCCATGAAACTCCTCGCCGGACTTTTCAACTCCTCCCTCGGGAAAAAATTCCTGATGGCCCTCACCGGGGCCGCGTTGCTGCTGTTCGTCCTCGGTCATCTCGCCGGCAATTTGCAGGTCTTCTTCGGCCCCGAGGTCCTCAACACCTACGGCCATTTTCTCCAGAGCAACGTCGAAATCATCTGGCCCGCGCGCATTGGATTGCTGCTCACCATCGCGCTGCACATCTGGTCGGCCATTCGTCTGACCGCGGAAAACCGGGCCGCTCGGCCCGTGCAATACGCCGGCAACCCCGCGCCCGCCGCCGCGAGTTACGCGTCGCGCACGATGTTCATGAGCGGCCTCATCATCGCGAGCTTCATCGTTTTTCACCTGCTGCACTACACGCTCAAAGTGCCCGCGGTGAATTTTGCCGACGCGGATTTCCACAAGTTCACCTACACGCTCGCCAACGGCACCGAGTGTCACGACGTGTACAAAATGATGGTCACCGGCTTTCGCCAGCCGCTCGTGTCGGGCTTTTATCTGCTCGCGATGTTTCTCCTCTGCCTGCACTTGAGCCACGGCGTGCAGGCGGCGTGCAGCTCGCTCGGGCTGAAAAGCAAGGGCTGGGCGCCGATTCTCGACACGCTGGCGGTGGTCGTTGCCGGGGCGATTTTCCTCGGTTACGCCTCGATTCCCCTGGCCGTGATGACCGGCATTCTGCGCTGACCCGCGACGCCTTGAACGATTTCCGCGGCTGAAAATCCCCATGAAACTCGACGCCAAAATTCCCGCCGGCCCGCTGGCCCAAAAGTGGGACAAGCACAAGTTCGAGATGAAGCTGGTGAACCCCGCCAACCGGCGGAAGTTCGAAGTCATCGTCGTCGGCTCCGGCCTCGCCGGGGCCGCCGCCGCCGCCACGCTCGGCGAGCAGGGCTACAACGTGAAGTGCTTCTGCTTCCAGGACAGCCCGCGCCGCGCGCACTCGATCGCCGCGCAGGGCGGCATCAACGCGGCGAAGAATTACAAGAACGACGGCGACTCGGTGCAGCGCCTGTTCTACGACACGATCAAGGGCGGCGACTTCCGCGCGCGCGAGGCCAACGTCTATCGGCTCGCGCAAGTCTCGGTGAGCATCATCGATCAATGCGTCGCGCAGGGCGTGCCGTTCGCCCGTGAATACGGGGGTTTGCTCGACACGCGCAGCTTCGGCGGCTCGCAGTTGCAGCGCACGTTTTACGCGCGCGGCCAGACCGGCCAGCAGCTTCTCCTCGGCGCCTATCAATCGCTCTCGCGGCAAATCGGCCTCGGCAACGTGCAAATGTTTCCGCGCACCGAGATGCTGGAAATCGTCGTCGTGAAGGGCCAGGCGCGCGGCATCATCACGCGCGATCTCGTCACCGGCGAAATCAGCACGCACTCGGCGCACACGGTGATTTTGGCGACCGGCGGTTACGGCAACGTTTTCTTCCTCAGCACCAACGCCAAGGGTTGCAACGTCACCGCGACGTGGCGCGCGTACAAAAAAGGCGCGTGCTTCGCGAACCCCTGTTACACGCAGATTCACCCGACGTGCATTCCCGTCAGCGGCGAACATCAATCGAAACTCACGTTGATGTCCGAATCGTTGCGCAACGACGGCCGCGTGTGGGTGCCGAAGCAGGCCGAGGACTGCGACAAGAGTCCGACCGCCATTCCCGAGGGCGATCGCGATTACATTCTCGAACGCAAATATCCGAGCTTCGGAAATCTCGCGCCGCGCGACATCGCCAGCCGCGCCGCCAAGGAAGCCTGCGATGAGGGCCGCGGCGTCGGCCCGCTCATTGCTGGCAAGCGCCTCGGCGTTTATCTCGATTTCGCCGACGCCATCGCACGCTACGGCGAGGCGAAGATTCGCGAGCGCTACAGCAACCTTTTCGACATGTATGAACGCATCACCGGCGAGAACGCCTACGGGCAGCCGATGCGCATTTATCCCGCCGTTCACTACACGATGGGCGGCACGTGGGTGGACTACAACCTCATGTCCACGCTCCCCGGACTCTTCGTCGCGGGCGAGGCGAACTTCTCCGATCACGGCGCGAACCGCCTCGGCGCGAGCGCGCTGATGCAGGGTTTGGCCGATGGTTATTTCGTGCTGCCCTACACGGTCAGCAATTATCTCGCCGCGAATTATTCCGCCGCGAAACCCGAGACCGTCGGCACCGACGCGCCCGAGTTCAAGGCCGCGCTCGCCGCCGTGAACGAGCGCTACACGCGCCTCCTGAAAATCAACGGGCAACGCACCGCGCTCAGTTTCCACCGGCAGCTTGGCAAGATGGTTTGGGAAAAATGCGGCATGGCCCGCAGCGACAA
>JAYVOY010000037.1:0-2821 GCA_043757645.1 Verrucomicrobiota bacterium | reverse complement strand
GGCGTTCGCTACTTCACCGACGCGGCGATCCACGCGAGGTATTTGGCGCTGCCGGCGGCGAGGGGGAGGACGACGAATTCCGCAGTGTCGTACGGGTGCCGCGCGAGGATGAGTTTTTCGAGTTTCGCGAGGCGCGGACGCGTGGTTTTGAGCAGCAGCAACACCTCGGCGCTGCGTTCGAGCCGGCCCTGCCACCAGTAGTGCGATTCGATTTTCGGCACGAGATTCGCGCACGCGACCAGCCGCGCGGTCAGCGCCGCTTGCACGAGCGACCGCGCGACTTTCACATCCGGCGCGGTGACGAGAACGAGGAGGGCGGAGGAGGTTTTGGCGGGCATTAACGCGCGGGTGAAGAAGATGGATTTCCAATTGCTGGCCGACTGACGCAACTGTTCAAGCGGCCGATTGCCTCGTGACCACCACCGGCTCTTTTGGCGGCGGCAAATTTTTCGTGTGGCTCTGGCGATTGACGGTGCGCGACGCGTCCTGCCTTTGAATGGCATCGGCGACGATGCGGTGCAGATCGAAGTCGAACTTGGCCGCCAATGACTCCCGTGCGGCGCGGACTTCTGCGATAATCTCGTTGTTCATGCTGGTGAGGTTAACAGGGCTTCCGGGGTGCAAACGATGGGAATGTAGAGGTCGTGGTAGCGGCAATACTCGACCAGTTCCTTCTGCAAAACCGGATTCGCCAGGTGGGTGCAGTTCCAGGTCAGGAGATAGTCGATTTGATGCAGGATGCTCAGGGCCAGATGCGAAGCGTCCGTGACCGATTTGGCAGGCAATCGCAACAGCCGCGCCAAGTCATCCGCCAGCGGCGCAACTTCGGCGGTGACCGTCAAGTGCGGGATGCCTTGCAGGAAATTCAGACGTCGCGCCGCCGCGCCCGCGTCTCCGTCGGATGCCTCGTCCACGGTGAAGATGGAAGTGTAGAGGCGAAACCGGTGGCGCTCTGCGGCCCACCACGCATGGGTCGTCTGCTGGTCGGCGGCAATGGATGTCTGGCTGCTGGGATTAGCCGCCAGATAACTCGGAATGGTTGTCTCAATGTAAACCGTCTGCATTTGGGGAGAACTTACTCAGTTCGTCGTGTCGCGCACGCGACGAGCCGCGCGGTCAGCGCCGCTCGCGCCCGCGCCCGCGCGACTTTCACGTCCGGCGCGGTGACGAGGACGAGGAGGGTGGAGGAGGTTTTGGCGGGCATTAACGCGTGTGGGACAGTAGTGAATCAGCTCCTCGGGTGCGGCTGACGACTCGGATGCAGCGGTCGGCTGGGACGCAGTTAGAGTCTCCTTACGTCGTCTCCTACAAGTTGGGGAGACGCAGTCGCCCCTCCTCAATCCGCCCCCTCCGCCTTCGGCTCCGGCAGCAGGAAGCCGACGGCGAAACTGATAATCGCAATCGCCACCGCCACGTAGCCGGCGGCTTGCGCGACGTGCGCGGGGAGCATCGGGCCGCTCCCGGCGAGCAGCGGCGCGACGAGATTGGTGGTCACAAACGCCATGCTGGTGCCGATCATGCGTCCGCCGACGTTGGTCGCGAAACTGCCGCCGGTGCCGCGCAGGTGCAGTGGGAAAACCTTCGGCAGATATTCGCCGAAGTAGCTGAATTGCGCGACGGTCAGCAGCCCGCAAATCGCGTACGCCCAGAGGAACGCGTCGCCCCCTTGGTGAAAGAAAACAAAGTACGTCAGCGGCAAAACCAGCAGCGCGGGAATTTGAAAAATCTTCAGCAGCACGACGCGCCGGATGCCCACGATCAACAGCGCCGCCAGCAGAATCCGCCCGACCAGGCCGCCCATTTCCTGATGGAACTGCACGGTGTCGGCCATCTTCTTCACCTCGTCGTTGATGGGTTTTTGCCTGCCGAAGTTCGCCTTGATTTCACCGACGATTTTCTTGCGGCCCTCGTCGTCCGGCGCGAGCGCGTTGAGTTGTTTGTTGAGCGCCTCGGCCTCCTTGCGCAGCGGCGCGAGCGCCTTGGCCTGGTCCTTCAATTCCGGCAGACCGGGCGTCACGCGCGCGACGGTCACCTGCAACGCGCCGAACGCGATGCCGTAGGCGCACGCGGACAGCGCGGCGGTGACAAGCGTCACGCGGCGCAACTCGGGCGCGAACAGCGCGGCGAAGCTCGGGCGCTTGAGCGCGCCGGACGCGCGCCGCTCGCGCCACACCTGGCTCTCGGGCACGAACGGCAGCAGCAGCGCGATCGGAATCGCCGGCAAAATCCCCGTCATGAGCAGGTAGCGCCACGTGGACGGCGCGTTGGCACCGAGGCCGGTCGGCAGTCCCAGGGCGGGCAAATCCGCCGCGTGTTTGCTGAGCCAGAAGCTCACCATCGTCACCACCACGCCGCCGAGCGAGGCGAACGCCTGCGTGATGCCGAGCCAGCGTTCGCGCCGCTGTTTGTCCGCAAAAATTTCCGCGAGCCACGTGATGGCCGCGACAAATTCCACGCAGACACCGATGAACGTCATGCTGCGGAAAAACACGAACATCGGGAGCGTCGTGGAAAATGCGGCGGCGAACGGCGAGAACGAGTAGAGGAAAATGCTCCCGGCCATCACCGTCTTGCGCCCGAAGCGGTCCACCAGCCAGCCGCCGAGCAAACCGAAGGTGCCGCCGCACAACGCGGAAATCCACAGCAGCCGCCCGACCCAGTCGGTCACGATGGGATTGTTCTGCGGGATTCTCAGCAACTCAGCGATCGCGGGCGCGGCGACCAGCGGCGTCATCAGCAACTCGTACGTGTCGAAGAGAAAGCCAATGCTGGCGATGATGACGACGAGGATTTCGACAGCCGAAAGTTTTTTGGGAGGCGC
>JAYVOY010000036.1:0-2822 GCA_043757645.1 Verrucomicrobiota bacterium | reverse complement strand
TGAGCAATTCGCCCGACGGGCTTTGCTCGCCGACGGCGACGCGGATTTTGGTCGTGCCCGTTTCGAGGCCGAAAATAGTGCGCTTCTTGTCAAACATGCTTCCTCCTTTGCCGCGGGGGTTTCACCGGCGGCGGCGGCGGCGCCTGCCCGGACTCCAGCCAGCGGACGGGAATGTTGTGGGTCACCGAAAGATCCGCCGTGGCCAGCAACTTGCCGGCTTTGATTCCCTCATCGTGAATCGCGCGCCAGCGCCGCAACTGCCGCTCGACATCGTGCGGCGAGAACGTGACCTCCGCGCCCGCGCCCGTGACGACCGTGATGACATCCGCCGCGGAAACATCAATGCGCCGCAAATCCACCACGCCCGACATCGGCGACGCCTCGAATTGATCGATGAGCCGCAACGCCGCCTTCACCGGCGGCGAACTCAGCGGGTGTTCGAGACTGAACTCCGCGGGATTAACGCCGATCAACATCGGCAGGGAATCATCGGGCAAACTCGCGGGGTCCGCGGCGAGCCGGCGGTCCAGCGGCGTCATCACGAAACCCGTCGCGTCCACGTGAAACACGCGGGCCTGCGCGCCCAGTTTCGGATCACTCACCGCGCCCACGATTTGCGCGATCGGCTCGCGCTCGGTCACGCGAATCTTGAGCGTGTGCGGCAGGTCGCGCTCGACGGAGACGGATTTGATGCTCGGCACCAATTGCAGGTTGCGCTGCACCTCCCAGAGATTCAGCGCGAGGAGGTTCTGCCCCTTGCGCACGTCGGCCCACCGTTCGAGATGCGCGGGCGCGATCACGCCGTCGGTGCGCGTCTCGATGGTGCGAATCGCGAAGTGGTCGCTCGCGTACACCAGCTTATCGAGCGCCCACTCGCCGCCGCGCCACACGCCGAACACCAGGACGATGGCGCCGAACAATCCGGCGAACATCACGCCCAGCACGCGCACGCGCTGCTCGCGCACGCGGTCATTCCGCAGCTTCACATCCAGCCGCTCCGCCTGCGCCCGTCGCCGTTTTTTGCCATTGCCAAACAAGCCCATATTTTTTTTACGCTGCCACCGCTGCCCGCGCCGCGCGCCGCAACGCGAGGTCCACCATGCGCTGACACACCGCGGGATAACTCAGCCCCGCCGCCGCCGCCGCCTTCGGAAACAAACTCGTCTCGGTCATTCCCGGCAGCGTGTTCACCTCGAGCACCACGGGTTCGCCGCTCGCGCGGATCATCACATCCACGCGCGCGTAATCGCCGCCGCCGACCGCGGCCAGCGCGCCCCGCGCCGCCGTTTGCACGCGCGCCACCACGTCTGCGGGCAATTCCGCCGGGCAAAAATATTCCGTCGCGCCCCGCGTGTATTTGCTCTGGTAATCGTACACGCCCGTGTGCGGCCGCACCTCGACGACCGGCAGCGCGACGCCCTCGAGAATCGCCACCGTCGTCTCGCGCCCGACGATGCGCTCCTCGAGCAGCACTTCCGTGTCGAACTGCAACGCCTCGCGCAACGCCGCGGGCCATTGCTCGACGCGATCCACAAATTGCAACCCCACGCTCGAACCCTGTCGCACCGGCTTGAGCACCATCGGCGGCTCCCAGCCCGCGGGCCACGGCGCGTCCGCCGCCGCAAACACCGCGAAGCGCGCCGTCGGCACGCCCGCCGCGACGCAGCGCTGCTTCGTCAAAACCTTGTCGAACGCCACCCGACTCGCCGCCGGACCGCAGCCCGTGTAAGGCACGCCCAAATCCTCCAGCCGCTGCTGCACCGTGCCGTCCTCGCCGTAGGTCCCGTGCAATGCGAGAAAAACCACGTCGGTGTCCGGCGACAAGACCCAGTCGTCCGCGCGCGGGTCCACCTCCGTCACGCGATGCCCGAGCGAACGCAGCGCCGCCGCCACCGCCGCGCCCGAGCGCAGCGACACCTCGCGCTCGGCCGAGGGGCCGCCCAGCATCACCGTGATGTGCAAGGGTCGCGTCATGGCTCGCCGATGATTTCCACCTCGGTCTCGAGTTCCAACCCGCGCCGCGCGCGCGCCTCCGCGCGAATTTCCGCGATCAATTGCAACACGTCGCGCGCGGTCGCGTGGCCGGCGTTGATGATGAAATTACCGTGAACGGCGGACACCTCCGCGTCGCCCACGCGCCGGCCCTTCAAGCCCAGTTCATCAATCAATTTCCCCGCCGGGCATGGGCCGGGGTTTTTGAAAATGCAACCCGCGCTCGGCGCGGCAGGCTGCGAGTTCCAGCGCTTCTCGCTGCTCGCGAGCATCGTCCGCTCGATCTCCCCGCGCGGCGCGGGGCGTCCGCGCAACACCGCCCCGAGCGCGAGGTGCGTCTTGAGCAGCGGGCAACTGCGATACGCGACTTCAATCTCCGCGACGGGCCGTTCAAAAATCCGCCCGCTGAAATCCATGAACCGCACCGACTCGACGGCGGCAAAAGTCGCCGAACCCATCGCGCCCGCGTTCATGCGCAGCGCGCCGCCGACGCTGCCGGGAATGCCCTCGAGGAATTCGAGGCCCGACAATTCGTGGCGCTTGGCCTCGATGGCGACGGTCTTGAGTTTCGCGCCCGCGCCGCAGTGCAAACGGTCGCCGCGAAATTCCACCCGCGAAAAATGCGGCTGCGCGAGCGACACCACGACGCCGCGAATCCCGCCGTCGCGCACGAGCAAATTCGAGCCGCGCCCGAGCACAAAAAGCGGCACCGCGCGCTCGGAACAAAATCGCGCCAGCCGCGCCAGCTCGTCGTCCGAGGTCGGCTCGATGTAAAAATCCGCGGGTCCGCCGACGCGCAACGTGGTGCGGCGCGCCATCGGTTCGTGCTG